>NZ_JBDGQQ010000108.1:0-16390 GCF_042218895.1 Salinibacter sp.
TGGAGTTCGGGGCATCGTTGTAGGGCTTCAGCATCCAGGCAGTGCGGGAGCCGAGTGCCCCGTCCACGGTCACCTCGCCGATGGAGCGCACCGTCAAGTGATGATCGGCGGCGCCCACCGTGCGGAGGTCCGCCAGTTGATCCTGGGTCTCGGGCGACACCTCGCTCTGCGACACCATCGCATACATCCGGATGCCGAGGTTCCCGTTCTCCGCCATCTCACGGTACAGCTCGATGGTCCCGAACGAGGCACCCTGGTCGTGGAAGCTGGTGACGCCGTGGGCGAGGGCCTCCTCCGCGGCGAGACGGACCTTCTTGCGCTGACGCTCGTGGCGCTCCGCCGCGCTCAGGTCGCCGCGCGACGCCTCGAGGGCATCCTGCACCAGCCCCTCGGCCGTCTCCAGCAGGACGCCTGTGGCGCGGCCCTGCGCGTCGCGCACGATTGTGCCGCCGTCCGGGTCGGGCGTGTCCGGGCCGATGCCCGCGGCGTCGAGGGCCGCGTCGTTGGCGATGGCGGCGTGGCCGCTGGCGTGGGTGAGGTAGACGGGCGTGTTCGGGGCCACCTCGTTGAGACGGGCGTTCGTCGGGAAGCCTCGAACCATCTGCGCTGGCGTCGAGGTCCACTTCTCCTGGTGCCACCCGCGCCCTTCCACCCATCTCCCCGACGGAGTGGCCCCGGCGGCCGAGTCGACCCTCGCGACGATCTGACTCCACGAGTCCGTGCCCAGGAGGCCGAGCTGCATCTGCGCCTCGCCCATCCCCATGAAGTGGCCGTGCCCCTCGATAAAGCCCGGTACGGCGAGCCGCCCATTGAGATCGATGGAGCGCGTGCCCGCTCCGGTGTAGTCGTCGATCTCTGCCGCGCTGCCAATGGCCAGAATCGTGTCGCCCGCGATGGCGAGGGCCTCTGCGTCCCCGAGGTCCTCATCGAGTGTGGCTACCGTTCCGTTCGTCAGAACAAGGTCGGCGGTGGGGCCGGACGAGCAGCCGGCCAGGAGTATCGCAAAGACAAGAAGGAGATTGCGTAGGGACATGGGCGGTGGGAGCGTGGTAAAAATTCGGGGGATCGGTAGGGCCCCCCGTGAGCGACATACCTACAGTCTCACGGTTTGAGGACAGCCTGTCAACATGTGCAGAACATCCACACCGATGCAACCGCGCACCACCGAGCAGAACTTTAAACGAGGTGTCTGCTTTCTTTCCAGTCCAATCAAATCTGTGGTCCCTGGAAGCGCGTTGGGGGCAGCCTCGGAGAGTGCTTTTCAGCGATGGTCCGCGCTACAACATTCGGTGTCATGAGTCGCCTTCCCCTTCCCGACGGACTTGTCCTCTCCAGCGTCGAGCCGCGCGACAAAGACGCGCTCGTGGAGCATCTGCAGGCGCGAGAGATCTGGCGGAATACGTTTCACATTCCGCGCCCCTACACCCAGGCCGACGCCGAGGCGTGGATCGAGGAACGGATCCGTCACCGCAGCGAGCAGCCCGCGGAGACCACCTTCGCCATCCGCACTCCGGAGGGTCGGCTGATTGGCGTGGTGGGGGCCGACGAGTTCGTCGTGGGCACCTCCCACCGCGCCCGACTGGGCTACTGGCTTGCCAAGCCCTACTGGAACCGGGGCATCATGACGGAGGCGGTGCGCCGGTTCGTCGACTACGCCTTCGCAGAACTGGAGGTGGTGCGCCTCACGGCAGAGGTGTTCGCCCGGAACGAGGCCTCAGCGCGGGTGCTGCAGAAGGCCGGGTTCACGCAGGAAGGACGGCTCCGTCGCCACCGTGAGAAGGATGGCACCCTGATGGACGTGCTCTACTTCGGGCTGCTGCGGACAGACCTCGACGACGACCGCAACTGACCGTCGCTCCTGCCCCCGACCCGTCCGCCGGTCCGGCCTCTCGGCTCCCAAAATCCACGTCTCTGTTATCCGTTTGCCAGGGCCAATTGCGGGCCGCTCAGCAGTCCGGGCAAGAGGAACGGGCGGCGTGGCCCCTCGTACCTCTCCATCCGTGTTTCTATACCGGCACAACCGGGCTTTTCGCCCGGTTCGATGGCTGGCTGAATGACCCTTCCCTACTGCGTATGTCCACCACCACGACCCGCGACACGGACACCTCTGAGAACGAGCCCACCATGCCCGGCGAGACGGACATGGGCGCTGTGGAACCCGACCCCATCGGCCCCTCCGGCGATGGCGACCCTGGCTTTGTCGAACTTCCGGTCGTCGAGAACACGAACAAGAACAAACGGGGCCAACGACCCGACTGGCTCCGCGTCTCGCTTCCACAGGGGGAATCTTACAAGGAGGTCCGCGAGACGGTCGACGACCACGACCTGCACACGGTGTGCGAGAGCGCCAATTGCCCAAACATGGGCGAGTGCTGGAGCCGCGGCACCGCCACGTTCATGATTCTGGGCGACGTGTGTACCCGCTCCTGCGGCTTCTGCGCCGTGAAGACCGGACAACCCCAGGACGGCCTCGACTGGGACGAGCCCCGGCGCGTGGCGGAGGCCGTCGACAAGATGGACCTCGACCACGCCGTCATTACCAGCGTCAACCGCGACGAGCGCGAGGACGGCGGCGCGCCCATTTTTGCCGAGGTGATTCGGCGCATCCACGACCTCGGCGCCACCTGCGAGGTGCTCACCCCTGACTTCCGCGGCATCCGCGATGCCTGCGAGACGGTGTTCGACGCGGAGCCGGACATCTTCAACCACAACGTGGAGACGGTGCCCAGCCTCTACCGCCGCGTCCGCCCGCAGGCCGACTACGAGCGGTCCCTGAAGGTGCTGCAGTGGGCCAAGGACGAGGGCCTGCGCACGAAGAGCGGCATCATGGTGGGTCTCGGCGAGACGAAGGAGGAGGTGCTGGAGATTATGGACGACTTCGTCGAGATCGACCTCGACGTGATGACGATTGGCCAGTACATGCAGCCCACTGAGCACCACCTCCCTGTCGAGGAGTGGGTCGAGCCCGAGGTGTTCGACTGGTACAAGAAGGTCGGGGAAGAGAAGGGCATCGAGCACGTCGAGAGCAGTCCGCTCACGCGCTCGTCGTACCACGCGGAAGAGCACGTCTAGCCACTCCCTTTTGATGGGCCCCATTGCACGATGACCACGGCGACGGCTCCCCCAAAAACGCCCACCCAGCGTCGGTTCACGGTGGAGGAGTACTACCAAATGGCCGAAACAGGTGTCCTCCCCGAGGAGGAAAATGTCGAACTACTCGACGGTCAAATTTACCTCATGTCCCCGATTGGGAGTGAGCATGCTGCGTGCGTTCGGCGCCTGAACAGGTTCTTCCACTCCAAAATAGAATCGCAGGCCTTTGTGGGCGTGCAGAATCCGATTCGGCTCAGCGACATCTCGGAGCCGGAACCGGACCTCGCGCTCCTATCTCCCCGGGAGGACGAGTACGCGACGCACCATCCGGGCCCCGACGACGTCCTCCTGATTGTTGAGGTGGCCGATAGTTCTCTGGACTTCGACCAAGAAACGAAGCTTCCCCTTTACGCCCGCGCAGGCATCGCGGAGTACTGGGTCGTTGCTCTTGGGGAGAATCAAGTGCACGTCTACCACACCCCCGAGGGAACCCAGTACACGAAGCACACTACCTACGGCCCCGACGAGGAGGCCGCCGTGGCGGCCCTTCCCTCTCTCGATCCCGTGTCCGTTGACCAAATCCTGGGCGGACAATCGGAGACCTCCCGGTGATCACGGCCCAGCTCTGAGCAGTGACTACAGGGGTGCAACGGATTGGCGAGTGGACCTGTCTGGTGTGATGACGACCGAGAGGATTTTCGGTCTCCACTCCCGCGTTCCGTTGCGAAACCATTCTATCTCGCTTATGCCCCTGTCTCGCTCTCTACTCTGCTCCGTACTGGCATGCGTGCTCCTCCCCCTGGTGCTCTCCCCCGCGGCCCTCGCCCAAGCTCCCGCCCGCACTGTCAGCAACACGGTGCCTCTCGCCGCCGACGGGGAGGTGAAGGTGGGCAACCACGAGGGCAGCATCACGGTAAGCACCTGGGATCGGGATCAGGTGCAGTACGAGGCCGAAATCATGCCGACCGACGAAGACCCGAACGCCGAGAAAGTCACCATCCAGTCGCGGGTGACCAATGACCGGCTCCGTCTCGCCACCAAGCACGAGGAGGGCGACGACGAATCGGTCGTCTTTGGCTTCGACGAGGATGGCTTCCGGTGGGGCGGCATCAACATCCCCGCGGTCCACTACACGATCAAGATGCCCCGCACCGCGTCCCTCGTCCTCGACGACCACGAGTCGACGATCGACGTGACGGGGCTCGCGGGCGATCTCCGCATCGACACGCACGAGGGTCGCATTTCCGTGGCCGAGCAGCGGGGCTCGGTGACCATCGACAGCCACGAGAGCCCCATCTCGATTGCCGACCAGACGGGGGACGTGCGGATCGACACCCACGAGGGCCGGATGGAACTCCGCCGCGTGACGGGTCGCCTCTCCGTAGAGACCCATGATGGCGACCTTACCGCCAGGAAGGTGGACGGAGGCCTCCGGTTTGAGTCCCACGACGGCGCCGCGCGCGTCTCGTTCACGTCGCTGTCCCATTCGGTCTCTGCCAACACCCACGACGGGGACGTCACGATGACCCTTCCCCCCAACGCTGGATTCGATCTCGACACGGACTTCGACGACGATGTCGACCTGCGGTCTGGCTTCGATCTGCGCCCGATCCGGATCGCTGACGACGAGGACGACGATGAGGTCAACTATCGCGGAGACGTGAATGGCGGCGGCCCCGAGATCCACCTTGAGTCTCAGGATGGGGATTTCGTGATCCGCACCGCCGGGCCGTCCCCGTCAGATTCTGGCCCGTCTTCGGCGCAACAGGGACGCTGAACGTCCTGTGGAGGAGCCCACTGCCCGGCGCGTCTTCTCTACAGGCCATCCAGGTCTCGCTCGTCGACGTGCGTCGCCTCCCCATCGATCATTCGGAGGAGAATCCACGGCTCCTCGGGCCGGTCCAGGTAGCAAAGAACCTCGGCGCCAAGGGCGGCGTGGGCGGCACGTGCGCAATCGCGGACCGAGTCCCACGGCACGTCCGGGGTGTTAAACCAAAGGCTCGTGTATGGCCCGTCTCTCACGTGCTCGGTGATCTGCACGGGGATGGTCGCGCCGTCGTGCTGCCCTTCGTATGTCACGATGGGCTGCTCGCGGACCTGCTCAAGGCCCTCGAGCACCTCGTCCAGCCAGGCGACGGCCTCCTCCTCAGACAGGTCTCGAACGTAGATCTCGGTCGTATCGTGGGCCATGCTTGACGACGGTCGGGATGGCGAGCAGTGACGCACGTTCGGAGGCCCCCGCCCCGCAGATCCGTGCTAGCGGTGGTCTTCGATACGAAGCTGCCGGTCGTGACGGTCCGCCTCGTCGGCCCGGTTGGTCGCTACCACGAGCAGCTGGTTCCGCGCCTGCTGCTCGGCGACGATCGATGCGACCATGTCGCGCCCCGCCGCGTCGAGGTTGGCGGCGGGCTCGTCGAGCAGCAGAAGGGGCGGATCGGCAAGCAGGGCCGTGGCGTACTTCACTCGTTGCCGCATGCCGGACGAGTAGGCGGCGACGCGGTCGTCGGCACGCGTGGCGAGGCCGACTCGTTCGAGCACCGCCTCAATTCGTTGGTCGGCACTGGCGAGGCCACGGGCCTGGGCCAGAAAGCGAAGGTTCTCGCGGGCCGTGAGTTCGCCGTACACCCCAACGGCAGGAGCGACCAGACCCGTGTGGAGCGGGTATTCCTCGTCCGGAACCGTTGTACCATCGACCGTGAGCGTGACCGTTCCGGCCCGTGGGGTAAGAATCCCCGCCAGAATCCGAAGGAGAGTGGACTTGCCCGCCCCATTGGCCCCCGTCACCGCTAGCGTGTCGCCGCCGTTCATGGACATGGACAGCTGTCGAAACAAGAGCAATCGTCCAAAGTGGTGCCCAACCCGATCAACTGTGAGTGTCGGCATGCAGTTGGAAGAGCGAACATCTCGGAGTGCGTACCGCCCGCCGTAGAGAACGTACGGCATGGACCGCACAACCCAAAGGAGAGCCGCGGCGGCACATCCCACCCGCCGACGCGTTGACCCGGATCGAACGTTCCGCAACAGATTTCTTTCCCATCCAATGGTGCCTCCTTCCTCGCCAGCTGTGGACACCACTCCCTCATCGACGACGGCACGCTCGTCGGTGGACATGGCCCTCTTCGGCGAGGATTCCATGCCGCGCCTCGTGGACGTCCACCCCCTTATGGACCGCGACGCCGGCGAGCCAGCCCGGGTGCGCCTCTATCAGCGCACCGACGACTTCCGCTCAATTAACGAGCACGAAGAGACCTTCTACCCCTTCTTCTTCATTTCCGACGCCCACCTGCTGGAAGGCCTCCGGGATTCCTTCTGGTGCAGGCGACTGAGCGGAAACAATTTTTACGACCACCTCGCGGCGTTCCGCACCTGGGATGCCTACTGGGACGCGATCCGCCAGGTCGAACGCCGGACCGACAGCGACCAGCAGCAGCCTGAGGAGATATACCGGGTCGGCTCCCCGGCCCAGCAGTACCTGATGCAGACCGGGCGCACCTGCATGCTCGGCATGGGGCTCGACGACCTGCACCGCCTCCAACTCGACATCGAGGTGTACACGGAGAGCGGCTTTCCCAATGCCGACCGTCCCGAGGACAAGGTCATCATCGTGGCCCTCTCCGACAACCGGGACTGGACCGAAGTTCTCCACCTCCGCAACGGCATCGGCGAGAAGCAGCTTCTAGAGGAGCTCGTGTACGTCATTCAGGAGCGCGACCCGGACGTGATCGAGGGGCACAACGTTTTCGAATTCGACCTCTCCTATCTCCTCGACCGCTGCGCCCTGCACGGCGTCGACTTTGCCATCGGCCGGGACGGATCGGTGCCCCGGCAATACGACTCCAGCATGCGCTTCGCCGAGCGGACGGTGGACTACCCTGCCGTCGACATTGCCGGGCGGCACGTCATCGACACTTACTTCCAGGTGATGTCGTTTGACGTCTTCTCGCGCGACCTGCCGGACTACAGCCTCAAGACGGCGGCCCGCTACTTCGACCTCGCGCCCAAGGAGCGCACCTACATTGAAGGGACCGAGATCTCGAAGGCGTGGCGTACCAACCGGGAGGCGCTACTGGACTACGCGCTCGACGACGTGATCGAGACCAAGCGTCTCGCGGGCCATCTGTCGGGGTCCACCTTCTACCTGACCCAGATGCTCCCGATGACGTACGGGTCGTCGGCACGGCGCGGCCCAGCGTCCAAAATCGAGAGCCTGTTCGTCCGCGAGTACCTGCGGCAGCGCTGCGCCCTGCCCCGCAGCGAATGGGGCAGTCAGTCGACGGGCGGCTACACCGACATCTTTCGTACCGGCGTGATGGGCCCTGTCGTGTACGCCGACGTGGAGAGCCTGTACCCCTCCATCATGCTGAACTACGGCGTGCAGCCGTCCGGCGACGAGCTGGACCTCTTCCCACAGCTCCTGGAGCGGCTCACGGACCTGCGCCTGGAGACCAAGCAGGACATGAACGACGCCGAGGATGAAGAAGTGCGCAGCGAGCTCGACGCGCGACAGTCTTCCTACAAGGTACTCATTAACTGCTTCGACCCGGACACAGAGGTAATGACGGTCGACGGCATCAAGTCGGTCGACGAGGTGGAGATTGGAGACCGCGTCTACTCGCTCAACCCGGACACGCAAGAGGTGGAGATCAAACCCGTCACGGCCACGCAGGCCCAGCACTACGAGGGGCCGATGGTCGAGATCAAAAACCGGCATACCGATTTCCTCATCACGCCGAACCACCGGTTCTTGACGCAGAGATTCACGTCCGGAGAATATACCGATCTGGAGTGGGAAACGGCGTCGGACATGCTGAATGATCGAATTCGCCGCCGTCTCCCTTCTCTTCAGCCGTTCCCCGCCGCAGACACTGTGCCTTCCTCGGTTTCTCTGTCTGCAGCGTGTGACCGGCTCAGTATTGAGCACAAAACGGGTCCGCGCGGAATCAAGGAGCTCCGCCGGCAGGCACGCTGGCAACCGGAAGAATACGAATTGGACGAGTGGCTCCGCATGCTTGCGTGGTTCACGACGGAAGGCACCCTTTACAAAAGCAAGGCCCGGCAATACGCGAACGGGAACGTGCGCGGCGTCTCGTACCGGACTACGCTCTGTCAGAAAAATGAAGACGGACGTGGACAAATCGCTGACCTGCTCGATCGTACAGGAATCACGTACAGCACCGACCAGAATGGCCATTCGTTCTGCTCGAAAGTGCTGTATCAGATTTTGGAGGCCGAGTGCGGATCAGACAGTTTTAGCAAGCAACTTCCTCCTTGGATCTTTGGTCTCGGGGCCGATCAACTACAGCTTGTTTTCGAAACCCTGATGCAGGGCGACGGCAATGCGAAAAAAGATCGTTTTACAACCTCCAGCGACCAGTTGGCCGAAGATTTTCTCCGCCTCGCGATGCACGTGGGGCGTCGTGCCTTCCATATGCCAAACGACGGCTCCCATCGGATTCAGGTGAACAAGGTCCGAGGCCAGCGTCCGACGATCAAGCCAAAGCACCGGCAACAGGTCGACTACTCCGGAATGATCTATTGCCTGACCGTCGCCGACAATCACACGGTGCTCGCCGGTCGAAACCGCAAGTTCAACTGGACCGGCCAGAGCTTTTACGGCGTCCTCGGCTTTTCCCTCTCCGCCTTCAACGATTTTGAGGAGGCCGACCGGGTGGCCCGCACCGGGCAGCAGATCCTGCGCCAGCTGATCGACGAGATCCGCGAGCGAGGCGGCACGGTGATCGAGGTGGACACGGACGGGGTCTTCTTCGTCCCTCCGGAGGACGCACGGGGCGAGCAGGCCGAAGTTGACTTTACCGTTGGCCTCACCGACGCCATGCCCGAAGGCATTCGGGTAGGGTTCGACGGGCGGTACGAGAAGATGCTCTCGTACAAGAAGAAAAACTACGCCCTCCTCACCTACGACGGCGACCTCAAGTTTAAGGGCTCCTCCCTCATCTCCCGCTCCAACGAGGCGTTCGGGCGCCGCTTCGTGCGGCAGGCCATCCGGTGCCTCCTTGACCGCGACGTGGAGGCCCTTCACGAGCTGTATGTCAAGACCCGCGATCAAATTATCGATCACGACTGGGAGGGTGCCGACAGCTTCGCCCGCACCGAAAGCCTTAAGGACACGATCGAGCAGTACGAGCGGGATGTGGAGGAGGGCCAGCACCCGCGCGCCGCGGCCTACGAGCTGGCGAAGAAAAAGGCCGAGAGGACGGGACAGTCGGTGCGGAAGGGCGACCGCATCTCGTACTACATCACGGGCGACAGCGCCGACGTGACGGCGTTCAGGCACTGCAAGCTGGCCGACGAGTGGGACCCGGACGACCCGGACGAAAACACGGCCTACTACTTGAAGCGGCTCGACGAGTTTGCCGGGAAGTTCGAGCCGTTTTTCGACGAGCACGACTTCCGCCTCGTCTTCTCCCCCGAAGACCTCTTCGGGTTTTCAGCCGAGGGTATTGACATCCAGACGACTGAGCACGAGTCTGACTACGGAGCGAGTCAGGAAGAGGTCCCTTTCTAAGATCGGCTCACACCGCCTCGACGGCCTGCTCTTCCCCCTGCTCAATCACCGCCCCCCACGCGTCATGAAACGCACGATTCTCGCTGGTACGTTTTTCACCCTCGCAGGCGCCGCTGCGCTCCTTCTCGCCGCGTCCATCATTTACTCCTGCCGGAGCGGCGGTGACCCGCATCACGAGCGGTCGTCCCCGTCCCATGACGCCCAAGCCGAAGAGACGCACTCCAGCGTAGTCCCGCGGACGGAAACGGAGGGACCACGGCTCGTCCGTATCGAGTTCCCCGCACGCAAGCCGTCTGGACTCCCCCCTCTGGGATAGGCACACCGCCCTTCAACTCTCACTCCATCGGCCCGTGTCTGATTCTCCTGACGACTGTCCCCGGGGTCTCGTGCTCCCAGGCCTCCGGGACGATGCCCGACGCACTCCCCTCCTCGCCTTTCTGGTCGTAACTCTGGTCGCGGGGCTCGCGCTCGTTTGGCCCGTGTACCCGCTCGTCGGGGGCACTCGGCCCTATGTCCTGGGCCTTCCCCTGTCGTTTGCCTGGGTCGTGGGCTGGCTCATCGTCATGTTCGTCGCTCTGGTCTTGCTCTACCGCTGGGATGCGTCCGACGACTCGGCGTAGGTCATTCCTCTGACAGTCCTCGATCCAACGCGCTCTTGCGATGCCTGAGTGGGCCGTCATCCTTCTGATCTGTGGTCTCTACCTCGTCCTCGTACTGGGGCTCGGCGTGTGGTCGGGCCGCACCGTGTCGGCGAGCGTCGATGGGTACGTGGCGGGGGATCGGACACTCGGGGTGATCGTGCTCTACTTCGTACTCGGGGCGTCGGTCTTTTCGTCGTTCGCCTTTCTCGGCGCCCCAGGCTGGGCCTACTCGCGGGGCGCGGCGGCCTTCTACATCATCGCCTACGGCACCGTGGGCATGGTGCCGTTTTACTTCCTGGGGCCTCGGACCCGGCAGGTGGGCGAAGAACTCGGCTTTGTCACCCAGGCGGAGATGCTGGCCCACCGGTACGACAGCCGCACGCTCTCGGTGGCGTTGGCGGTGCTTAGCGTCGTCGCGTTCGTGCCCTACCTCACGCTGCAAATGAAGGGGGCAGGGCTCCTTCTTGAGACCATCTCGGAGGGGGTCGTGCCGCAGTGGCTGGGAGCGCTGGTGGCCTACGGCGTGGTTCTCGTCTACGTCTTCGCCAGCGGCATGATGGCGATCGGCTGGACGAACACGGTGCAGGGCCTCTTCATGATGATCGTGGCGTGGTTTCTGGGGCTCTACCTGCCGGAGGCGCTGCACGGGGGCATTCAGCCGATGTTTGAGGCCATCGCGGCGAACGGAAAGCAGGCAATGCTCGAAGCACCCGGCCTGGCCAACGACGGCTCTCCGTGGAACTGGGCCGGGTACAGCTCAGCGGTCATCGTCTCGGCCGTCGGCTTTTCGATGTGGCCGCACCTTTTCATGCGCGCCTTCACGGCCCGCAGCGACCGGACGCTCAAGCTCACGGTGGTGCTCTACCCGACCTTCCAGCTCTTCCTGGTGCCCATCCTGCTGATCGGCTTCGCGGGCGTGCTCGCTTTTCCGGAGGTCTCCGATCCGGACACCATTGTGCCTCACCTGCTCACACAGATCGAGCTCTCGCCCGTTCTGGTGGGGCTGGTGTGCGCGGGGGCGCTGGCCGCGTCGATGTCGTCGGGCGACGCGATCCTTCACTCCGCCGCCTCCATTGGTCTCCGGGACGGAATCAAGCCGCTTCTTACCGGTACGATGAGCGACTCCCGGCAGCGGCAGTGGATTCGGGGGCTCGTGGTCGCCATCAGCGCCACGGCGTACTACTTCGCGGTCTTCTCGGAGGTGGGCATCGTGGCGCTCCTGCTCGGCGCCTACGGCGGGGTGGCGCAGATCTTCCCGCTCGTCTTCGCCGCGTTCTACTGGCCGCGGGCCACCGGAGCGGGCGCGCTGTCGGGCCTCCTCACCGGCATCGGGGTGAACACGCTGTTTCTGGTCGAGCCGCACCTCCGCCCCATTCTGTTGCACGAGGGCGTCTACGGGCTCGTCGCCAACGTGGCGGTGTTCGTCACAGTAAGCCTCTGCACCACCCCCCATGACCGCGACCGGCTCGCGGCATACACAGATCTGGACCGCACACACTCCGGCGCGGAGGCCTAATCGCTCGTTCAGAGCGTGGATGTTGCCCGTGTACCGGACATCAGGTACAGCACGCTCAGCATCTCGTCGCTCTCTACCTGTCACTCTCTGCCGCCACGCGCAACGCGCTCCGCGGTTTTCCCCCTCCGCTTCTTGCTTCGTCCCCTGCGGCCGTTCTAGCCCCGGTGCAAGACTTGAACCCACTTGCCAATTGCCTGCGAGCGGGACGCGGGGCCTCGCCGTTCCCCATTCGATTCCGGGTCCCGAGAACAATATTCATCAGGGCAACTCACAGACCGTGACCGTCCGCCCGCCTGTGGCACCTCACTTCTCATGCATCACGCCATCCCGCATCGGGGCAATCTCGTCCCCGTACCGCTCGATGGCTCCCTTAACGATGCTTTTCGCCCGGTCGGGCCCAAAGAAGTCCTGCACCCGAACGGTCTTGTTCTCCAGTGCCTTGTAATCCTGGAAGAACCGGCGGAGCTCACGGAGACGATGGTCCGGGAGCTCCTTGATGTGCCAGTAGTCATTGAACGCCGGGTCGTCCATGTGGATGCAAATGATCTTTGCGTCCTCCTCGTCATCGTCGAGCATGCTCATCATCCCGATGGGCCGGGCGCGGAGGATGCTCAGCGGGTCTACGGCCTCCTGGGCCAACACGAGCATGTCGAGCGGGTCCCCATCGTCCGCGTAGGAGCGCGGAATGAAGCCGTAGTTGGCCGGATAAACGACCGAGGAGTAGAGCATTCGATCTACCCGCAGCAGTCCGCTATCCTTGTCGAGCTCGTACTTCACCTTGCAGCCCTGCGGGATCTCGATGATGGAGTTGAAAACATCGGGGACGTCAGGGCCCACGTCGATATCGTGCCACGGATGACTCATGACCGTCTTGCAGGTAGTTGGGATGAGATGCAGGGATGAGTTGGGCACCCAGCTCCTCACTTGGACAGAAGGTGCTGATTACATTTTCCGAAAAGATACTCCTCTCGTCCCGTTCCCAAAGGCCCCCAGTCCGTCCCGTCTCTTCGCGATTTGTCACAATTCAGACCGCTCAGCCGAGGAGGGCCCGGTCTGTGGAGACTCTTTCAGGTGCTGCGAGGGGTCGAAGGAGCGCTCAGCCCCCAGCCAGGCCGCGAGGGCTGCACTCGTGACGTGAAGGGCCTCCGGGTCGAACGAGGGACCGTCCGTGGACGTCTCGAGGGCCTCAATGTCCCCGTCGGCCTCGTCGAGCTGCTCTGCGAGCATCTGAACGTCGCGTGCCAGCCGAGACCCCACTTCCGTCGAGTAGCCTTCGAGCACCATTTTCCCATCGCGATAGAGATCGGCGAGCGTTCGGATGACGTCGATGCCCCCCATGTGAACCCCCATCTCGTCCGTTCCGCCGCTCGCCGTTCCCGTTCCCTGGGTGAACGTGGCCGCAACCGGATCCAATCCCCGATCCCTGAGCGCCTCGACAAGGGCCTCGCCGAATTCGTTTCCTCGATTGGCGATGATGCTCGTCCGCCCGATGTATGGACGGTCCGCAACGAACCCTTGAAGGCGATCGGCCAGGTCGTCGGCGGACGAGACATCCGTGTGGCGCTGGATGTGATCGAGGCGGTAGGTTGCGACGTCGTCGGAAGATTCCTTCTCCTTCTCGAGGAGCGTGTGGGCCACAGCGTGGGAGGAGTCGTCGTTCGGTCCGGCGTCGATTCCCAGAAAGAATGCGTGAGCCATGCTGACGGGCGATTTGATGATTGGAGCACGAGGTGAGTGGGGAAGATACGGATGTGACTTCCCCTCTACTCGTTCCGTGCCCTCCCGACTGCGCCCCCTTGGGGTCTCCGGCTAAGCGCCGACAGTGCAGTACTGGACGCTGAAGTACGATCGATCATCCGTCCACACCCGGCTGACCTCAAAGCCTGCCTTGTTCGCAAGGGCAGCGAATCCGTCAAGCGTGTACTTGTGGGAATCCTCGGTGTGAATCGTCTCTCCTTCCTCGAACTCAACAGTCTCTCCCGCAACGGACACCGTCTGGGCCGTCGTGCTCCGGAGGTGACTCTCGATGCATCCCCGGTCGGCGTTCCACACCACCTGGTGCTCGAAGGCCTCGAGATCAAACGTGGCGTCCAGCTCCCGATTCATGCGGCGAAGCAAATTCTTGGTGAACGCCGCCGTGACTCCCTCCGAGTCGTCGTAGGCCGCCTTAAGGACATCCACGTCTTTCTTCAGGTCAACCCCAATGAGCAGACCGCCGTCCTCTCCCACCGTGCGGGCAACGCGCTCCAGGAAGGCTCGCGCGTCGTCCCGCCGGAAATTGCCAATGGTCGATCCGGGGTAGTACGCCACGGTGCATGCGGCCGGCAAGGGGGGATCCGGAAGCTCGAAGGAGGTCGTGTAGTCGGCACACACCGGCTGGACGGGAATGGCGGGATAGTCCTCGGCGAGCGCATCGGCGGCCGCGGCGAGATGATCTTTCGAGATGTCCACCGGGACGTACGAGGCGAGGTCCTCCAGGTGGTCAAGAAGGATGCGCGTCTTCAGGCTGCTCCCGCTTCCATACTCGACGAGGCGCGTCCGGGGACCGATGGTCTCGGCCATGGCGTCGATGTTGCGCCGCATAATGCCCATTTCTGTGCGCGTGGGGTAGTACTCGTCGAGCTCACAGATCCTGTCGAAAAGTTCGGAGCCCCGTTCGTCGTACAAAAATTTTGAGGGAATCCGCTTCTGTGTTTTCTGGAGTCCAGTCAGGACCGCCGTCCGGAATGACTCGGTGGTGGGCGCTTCGTCGAGCACGGGACGGGCGTCGGTGGAAGTTGGCATACCCCTGAGTGATCGGTGAGAAGGTTGCTGAAGAACTGTCAGTCTTCGGACGATTTCCTTGCGTTGTCGGGCAATTGCCCGCAAGGACTTTCTCGAAGACTGCCCCCAACAACAGAACCGCTTCTCCGGAAGTCAAGCCCTCTTCAGCGACGCTCAAGGCGTACTAGAAATGTTACAGGATTCCTCTCTAGGTCCCCGGCGCTTCCAGGTCGGCGAGCGGATCTGGATGGCGAAACTGGTACCCGCACTGGTCTTTCACTTTCTGATTGTCCACAATCTTGCCCATGGTCGCATCTGTGTCGTCAAAGGAGGGAGGCTCCAGCCCCAGAACTTTTGCCGAGCGGGTATACACCTCCCTGCGAGTCGGGTGGGCGTCGGCGCAAGCGTTGTAGACATCGTCTCGGCAGTCCTGCTCGATGAGCGTTCGGAGGAGAGACACGCAGTCGTCCTGATGGATGAGATTGACCGGGGCCTCAGGGCGCCCCACGTCGGATCGGCCGGCCAAGAAGCGGCCCGGGTGTCGGTCGTCGCCGTACAGCCCCCCAAACCGCACGATCGTCGTGTCGAAGGCCGGATCGTCCATCAGGCGGGCCTCGGCCTCCAGAAGCACCCGCCCTGTCGACCGGCGGGGGCCAGACAGGGCGTCCGGCTCGCCCGGGGGGACGTCGGCCTCCGCGACGCGCTGTTCAACGTTCGGGTACACCGACGTCGAGCTCGCGAAGAGCACCCACCGCACTGCGCCTTCGGCGGCGGCCGAGCGCACGGCGTCGATCTGGCGAAGGTGCCAGGAGCGGATGTCGTCGCGGCCTCGAGGCGGGGGCACGTTCAGCATGAGGACGGGAGACGCAAAAAACGAAGTGACGTCGTCTCCGGACAGGCCGGGGTCGAGGGTCAGGAGATACGGTTCGATGCCGTCCCGTTGGAGCGCCTCTACCTTCTCGGGGGTCGTCGTGGATCCCCGCACGCGAACGTCATGCTCGACGAGGTGCTGGCCCAGCGCACGGCCGAGCCACCCGCACCCGAGAATGCTCACGTCGGTGTTGGTCATTTTGGGGGAGGGGTCAACAGTGTAACGTTAATCGAACGGGCTGACGCCGTGCTTCTGACACTGCCGTTGCGCGTGGCGCACCTGACGCATCAGCTTTTCGGGGCTGAACTTGGTGTTGTCCCGGTCGTGGATGACCGGAAGTTCCCAGACGATCAGAGCCGTCACGATCTGGCGGATAATCCCCCACGGGTCCCGGCTGACGAAGTGGTCCAACTGCAACCGACCAGAGAGCCGGCGAAACACAATCTCACTCGACCAGCGGTGGTGGCGCCGACAGATCTGCGCGGCATCCATCCCGAGCAAGTCCGCCCGGATCTCAGGGGGTCTAGTCTGTGGAGGCCTTTGCCCTCAGAATCCTCTCGCAACATCTTACGTCCGGTGAGACGAATGTACCGATCCTCCAGCACCACGTAGCCGCAGTCGGTGCATCCGCCAGCATCGGTATGGTCATCGGGAACAGGTCGCGTGCAGATCACCCCCGGCTTGATGTTGTCGTGCAGCTTCGTCACGAGGTGGTTTCCAGTGTCGGTGATCTGGTGGCGGAGGTCGATGTCGAAGTACCCGACGTCGAACACGCAGACGCGGGTTTCGTCCTCCTCCAAATTCAAAGGATCGCTGAACTGAGTGTTGCCGTTGCTACCCGGTCGGGTCGGGATTGCCTCCTGAGATCGTCCGTCCAGGCCGCTGAGTTTCAGGTGCATCTCCGTGCGGCTCGCGTTGGGCCCGGTCTCGGCCCACTCGTGAAGCGTTGGGGGAAGTCCCACCGACGTGGCATCGAACAA
>NZ_JBDGQQ010000109.1:0-8208 GCF_042218895.1 Salinibacter sp.
TCTGCGCCACGATCTGCGCTGCTCAGGCCCAGAGCTTCCGCACGTTTACCGGCCGCAACCACCCCGAGATCGACTGGCGCGTGGCGACGACCGAGCACTTCGAGATTGTGCACCCGGCCCGTCTCGACAGCATCGCGGCCGAGGCCGCACCGATTGCGGAGACGACGTACGACTCTCTCTCGGCCAACCTGAACGTGACCTTCGACGAGCGAATACGGGTCTACCTGAGCGACCAGGACGCCATCGTCAACGGCTTTGCCGTTCCCTTCGGCCCCGGGTACACCGACATCTGGGTCAACACCAACGACTGGGCCGCCTCCTTCTCCGGGCCGGCCTCGTGGCTGCGGGTGGTGCTCTCCCACGAGCTCACGCACCTCTTCCACTTTCAGGCCATGGAGGGAGACCTTGGCATCTGGGGGCAGCTCATCTGGGGCAGTCCAGGCTTCTGGGTAGAGGGCCTGGCGCAGTATCAGGCCGAAACGTGGAACGCTCAGCGGGGCGAGCGCTGGCTCCGGGCCGCCGTCCTGGACGACGACCTCTCCTACGACGACGGCCAGTCGCTCTGGAACGGGCGGCTCCTCTACGCCTCCGGCCACAGCCAGATGCGCTACTTCGCTCAGCAGTACGGCGACTCGACGCTCACCGACGTGCTTCACCACAAGAAGGACGTCCTGTTTGGGCTGGCGGAGGTGCACGACTTCGAAACGGCCTTCAAGAAGACCACCGGCACCTCCCACGAGACCTTCTACGAGCAGTGGCGGCGCGACGTGAACGTCTACTACAATACGCTGGCCGGGCAGCTCGAAACGCTCGACTCCCTCCGCACCGATACGCTGAACGTGCCCGGCCGGTCCGTGCAGGACCTCGCCTACAGCCCCGACACCACCCGCATCGCCGTGCTTTCGGAGCTGTCGCCGACGCGGCCGGTGCGCCGGCTCCACGTGATCGACCGCTCGACCGGCGCCCGGACCGTCGTGGCGGAGGGCCCCATCGAGCCCCCGGTGGCCTGGCGCCCCGATGGGGAGCAGATCGTGTTCAGCCGGCAGACGCGGGCCGAGCACGGCTCGATCGTCGACGATCTGTTCATGGTGGCGGCCGATGGGGACGACGAGCGCCGCCTCACGTACGGGCGCCGCACCTCGGCCCCCACGTTCGGGCCGGACGGCGAGCGGCTCGCGTTTGTCGCGACCGAGGACGGCACGGCCAATGTCCATCTTCGGACCCTCGAGACGGGCCGCACCACGCCGGTCACGGACTACGAGGGCGACGTCCAAATCACGGGGCTCCAGTGGCATCCCTCGCGCGACACCCTGGCCCTCGCCCGCGTCGACGCGAAGGGGGGGCGGGAGCTCGTGCTCCATGACCTGGGCACGGGCGCGTCGACGGCCCTCACCGATCCTGCGACCGACGACCGCCAGCCGGTCTGGAGCCCCGACGGCACGCAGCTGGCCTACACCTCGCTCCGGGACGGCGTCCCCAACGCGTTCGTGTACGACGTGGCAACCGACACGCACCGCCGCACGACGCACCTCGTCCGCGGCGCCGCGGTCCACGACTGGGTGCCGGCCGACTCGGCCTTTGGCGCCGACTCGGCCGACACGGGGCCGGAGACGGCGCTCGTGACCTCGACGACCCTCTCCAAGACGAGAGACGGCGCGTTCCGGATTCCGGCGGGACGGTCGGCCCGGTCCGTCGAGCCCTCGATCCCAGACTCGTACGCGGCCTGGACGACCACGCAGCCGCCCCGCACCATCCCCCGAACCCTGTCGCCGGACCCGTCGCTCATCGAGTCCCGGAGGCAATACAATTCCCTGTCCAACCTCACACACCGGGCCTCCTTCGGGCTGCCCTACTACGAATTTTCTACCGGCGATTTCGGCATCACGGGGGCGACCTCCTGGACCGAACCGCTGGGCAAGCACACATTCAACGTGGGGGGAAGTGTCTCCTTCACCGAGCCCACCGAAAACAGCGAAGTCGTGGCGACGTACCTGAATCGGCAGCTGTATCCGACAATCGGGCTCACTCTATTTAGCGCCTCCTCCTCGGCCCGCATCTACGGGAGCGACCTGCTGGTGGAGGACCGCACCGGCGTCGAGCTGTCGGCCCGGTGGCCCCTCGACTGGGGGGTCGGGCCCTACGTCTCGACATCGGCCTCGGCCCGGCTTCGCTACGCGGACCTCGAGCCGCTCGACCGGGACGAGTTCACCCCGGCGCTCGGCGCCCTCGCGCCGCCCCGGGCCGGCCAGCAGGCCAGCCTCCGCCTCCAGTTCACCCGCCGCAAAAAGCCACCGTACCGGCACACGCTCATCCATCCGCTTGACGGGTGGGGGCTCCGGCTGCGAGCCACGGGCACGGCCGAGGTGCTGGGGGGCGACAGCTCGTTCCTACGCGGCGACGTGGCCGGCTACCAGATCCTGCCGGGCCTCGGCACGCAGCGGATTTTCCTCTACGGCCGACTGCAGGCGCAGACCGGCTCGTCGTTCCCGCAGGACTACATCGGCTTCTCGCGGTACGATTCGATTGAGCTCCCCCTGCCGGGCGCTGTGCCGGTCTCGCTGGGCGACGTTGAGCGAGTGCGCGGCTACCGGCAGTACGTGCTGGGCGACCGGGTGGCCTTCGGCAGCATCGAGTACCGGATCCCGTTTGCGGAGAGCCTGCAGACGGAGGTGCTCGGTCTCGTCGGGCTCGGCAAGACGACGCTCACGGGGTTCATCGACGGGGGCGTGGTGTGGAGCGACGGGGGCCCTGCGGACGGCGTGCAGCAGGTGGGGGCCGGCGTGGAGCTCAAAAACGCGCTGCGCATCGGCGGGCTTCGCGTCGGGCACGCCCTCGGCACCGCCCGGTCGGTGCTGGAGGGCGGCGTGGAAAACTGGAAGGTCTACTACCGGGTGCAGACAGCACTGCCGTTCTGATGACGGAACGCTCGTGGCGGCTCTCGCGGACACGCCAGCCGTGTGCCATCCGCTGGTGGACGAATCGTCGAGGCATTGCCACACGCCCGTAGAGGGCAAGACAACCCCGAGCACGACCGGAACCGAGCGTCTAGTCTTCCGCGGTGGGGTACGTTCCGAGGACCTGGGGCCCGCCATCGCTGTTCGGAATCTTCGCGCCGATGACCTTGAAGACGAACGTATAGTTGTCGATCGCCTCGCGATTTTCGACGGGAAGGGTCACCGAGAACCTCCGGCCGATGTTTTGGCTCACCGCCGCGGAGTCGGCCCCTGCGTCCGTGGGCTGAAGGATCGCCTCCGTCGTGCCGTATCCGCTGGTCGTACCGGAGCGTCTTGCAAACTCGACCGTGCTTCTCGGCAGCAGGTGCACGGAGACCGAGGTGCTGCTCCCGAGAATCGGGTCCCCGCTCGGCACGATGAGGGGAGGGACCGCGCCGTCACGTTCCGGGTAGCCCATGTCCCCCCGCAGGAGACGAACCCTCCGGCCATCGGGCATCACGAACGTCCCCTTGTCAAGCCGGACTCGAAGACTGTACGCCGACTTGTTCTCGACAGTAAGGCGGAGCGAGGTGTTATCGAAGCCCCAGATGGCCCGGAGGAGATCGTCCTCGTAGACCTGCTGAGCGTCAGTGCCGGGCTCTTTCTGGGCGAGGGTGTAGTCTCCGTACTGCGTCTTGGCGTGATCGGAGCGCTCCACCGACTGGAGTTTGGTGTTGTAGCTCACGCTCTGAAATGCCGTGCAGCCGGCAAGGAGAGCAGCGGTGAGCACAACGAAGAGGCGAGGGTATCGCACGGAGTTGTAGGGTAAGGTGACCAAGCAGCTCGCGGCTGAGTTGTACCGGACGGGCCTGTGGGGGTGGGGCGCGACGGGCGAACGTGGAAGGCGAGCCGATGCACGTGGCATCGATTCCTCTAAACCTATCGGAGGGTGAATTTTTCGGTCTCTGAAGGCACGTAGTCCCTATCCGTTCCAGTAGTGCCAGTCGGCAATGGCCTGCTGCGCCTCCGCGTCGATGTCGAGGCCTTCCAGTTGCGAGAGCGGGACGCCGAGCGTGCGATCGTCCCAGTCGATCGTGACGAACATCTCGTCCATACAGCTTTGCTCGTCGGGCAGGCCGGTCACCCGGACGGTTTCGCCCTCGCGCAGTGGCGAGACGGGGCGTTCGCGGATGCATCGCGCCTCGAAGGGAAAGGGCAGTTTGTTCTCGAGGTAGTAGTACCAGCCAAGGGCCTGCTCCTCCGGGTTGTACGCATCAACGGTGATCTCCGAGCGGATCCGGTCGCGGCGCGCCTCTGCATCGTCTGAATGATCCGAGTGTGCGTTCATGGGGCAAGAGGGGAATGGATGCGTGCAGTTACGACTCGTCTAGCGGGTCCTCCACACCAAACAGTTCCTGGAACAGCTCCTCGGCGCGCTCCCGGCCCTTCTCGGTGAGGACGACGGACTCGGCCTTCGAGCGGGGATCGGCAATGTAGCCCTTGTCGTGCAGCCGGTTCATGTGCTTGAAGTTGTGTCCCTTCCACGTTCGCATTACGGGACGGTCGTCTACCGACACGTCCGTCTCCCATGCCGTCAGCCAGAGGAGGGCGAGGATGGTTTCGTCGACTTTGTCTTCGTCGTAGTCCATGGCGGTGGGACGGTTGTTAAACAGCAATCGGCGCCTGGAGGGCCGGGTGATGCTCGTAGTTCTCGATCGTCACGTCGTCGGCGGTGTAGTCGAAGATCGAGTCGCGCTCGCGGAGAGGGCCGCCTTGCACGGGCCCTTGGTTCGAGACGGCGAGGTTGTGGCCGAGAAGGACATCCGTGATAAGTCCAAGGAGCCCTCTGACCGAGAACTGAAGGATCATAACTGCGGGGCAACTGGAGCTCCAGTAGAATCGAAAGGGTCTTAATCGGTGATCTCAGTCCTGGTGGGACCATCCCGGAAAGGTATCGTTCTTTACACGGTAATGGACAGTGCCCCGGTCAATGCCGTAGGCTCGTGCGGCTTCAGATTTCGACTCGTACGTTTCCTGCCCAACCACGACTGGTTTCTTGTGACGCTCGTTGCCATCGCGGTCGGTGTCACGAAGTTCTTTCCAGGCGGCATGCTTGCGCTCGCCAAACACCTCTGCCTCATCGTAAAGCAGATCGTACAACTGCACGATCTGGTTCTCACCGCTCACCACTCCCCGGCAAACCGGTTTGTCTCCGATGCCATAAACGCCAAGGTGGAAACCATGTCGGTCCAAATACACGGCAGCACCCTCTAGAAACGACTGTGTGCCGACAATTTGCCAACGAAACCGTCCGGCCCGGATGCCAACTGAACCATCCCCGTCTTGATAACCTCGGAGAAAGTGATGGAGATGGCGGTTGGGTACTTTGCCCGACGGCCACTCCAGATTCAACGTCTTGTTTTTGACTACGCCGTATGATTTTAACACCTCCAGCCCTTTTCCATAGTCGAGTGAGAAGCGGACGTAATGAGTGCCATCATGGTGATAGTCATGAACCGGCGACTCAGGTTGGATGAGATCGCGGACCTGTCGCACGATGTCTGCGTCCTGTACATGCTGCACTACCGTAATTCTATCCCCGGATACGCTGCCGTCGGCATACATCAACCCAAGGAAGTAGTAAAAGGACGCAGAACGGGGACGCACAAAGAAGTCTTTTCGTACTGCGTATTCACGACGCGCTTCGGAGCGCGACTTCTTGTCTACACCCTGTCGGTCCAAAACGTTGCTTATGCAGTGGTATGACACGTCGTACTCCTCTTCCAGCTGAGCCATAGATACGGTCGGTTCCGTATACTTCTCAGCGATAGCTTTCTCTTGCGTCTCACTGAGGGCCCGGTGCCCTGTGTCGACGTCGTACTCGTTGAGGACCGTACGAACAAAGGACTCGCTCACACCGAATTCGTCGGCCGTTTCCTCCTGTGTGCGGGCATCATCTTTGGCGTAAAACTCGGCAATACTCCGACGTTTCTCATCAGGAATGCGGTCAGGCATGGTCTAAACTGATATTGGTGCCGAGATTGAAGGATGAGGATCATAATTCTCGATCACGAAGTCTTCGTATTTGTAATCATCCAGGTCGTCAGGAGGTTCATCACGATCTATTCTTAAGGTAGGCAGGTCCGGCTTTGGTGTGCGCGAAAGAAGTTCTTCCACTTGAGGAAGATGATCACTATAGATGTGGCAGTCTCCGCCTGAGAAGATCAGCTCCTCTGGCACCAGGCCGACCTGCTGGGCCAGCATGTGCGTGAGCAGGGCGTAGCTGGCAATGTTGAAGGGAAGCCCCAGGAAGCTGTCACAACTGCGCTGCTGCCACATCAGCGAGAGGCGCCCGTCGCCCGGTTCCCCCTCCACAAAGCACTGGAACGCGTAGTGGCAGGGCGGAAGGGCGGTGTCCTCCACCTGGGCGGGGTGCCAGGCGCTCACGACGTGGCGGCGCGAGTGCGGCCGCTCGCGGAGGCCTTCGATCAGCCGCTCAATCTGGTCCACCCGCCGCTCCGGTCCCTCGAAGTCGCGCCACTGTGTGCCGTAGACGGGCCCGAGGTCGCCCCACCGCTCGGCGAACGCGTCGTCCTCCGCGATGCGCTCCTCGAAGGCCTCCTGGCTGATCTCGTCGCCGGTCTCCTCGCGGTACCGCTTCAGGGGCCAGTCCGTCCAGATCGACACGCCCGCCTGCACGAGCGACTGGATGTTGGTCTCGCCCCGCAGGAACCAGAGCAGCTCCTCCGTCACGCCCCGCATCCACACCCGCTTCGTGGTCAGCAGCGGAAAGCCCTCCCTCAGGTCGAAGCGCAGTTGCCGCCCGAAGACGCGAATCGTCCCCGTCCCGGTGCGGTCCGCATGCCGGGTGCCGTGATCGAGGATGTCCTGGAGGTAGTCGAGGTACTGGCGCATTTGGGAGCGGGAGCGTGGGGGTGGAGAGAGCAGTGAAGGTGGTAAGAAGATGCCCTGAGAAGCTCAATGCACAACTGCCGCCTGGATGGGAACGCGCCGCCGAATCCTCTCGTTGAGCGGAAGCAATCGATCCTGTACCGACGATGCCCCGTGACATGGCCAATATAGACTCCGACATCCCCGAGAACAAGCACGTCAAGCAGGCCATCAACCATCTGGAGAAAGTGCTCGACTACGCCCCAATGGTGGCCGAGGGCCGCAACGCCACCGTGCACCTCACGCCGCAGGACTGGCAGGTCGTGGCCGACGCCTTCTTCAACATGGATGTCCCGGACGAGGCCTTCCCGGACGCCATTGAGGACTACGGACTCACCAACGAGAACGAGACCATCACGCTCACCACTGACGACTACGACATCGAGATTGAGGTGGTCGCCACTTGAAGATTAGAAAATTGCAGATCGGAAGATTTGGGGCGGCAATTTTCAATCTGCCAATCTTTAAATGTTAGTTCGCGGCGGCGTGTAGGGGGAACGATGGCACAGACGCCCGAAACTGCTCCCCGTCAGCCCGCTGCACGAGGTAGTTGCCCTCCACGGTGCCGTTGAACGATTCGATCGTGCAGGAGCCGTCGTGGACGTGCGTCTCACCGGGTGCGATGACCGGGTGGGGGCGAAGATTGCTGTCCCCAGTCAGATCCTGTCGGCTGCCGTCGGACTCCTGGATGATCCACCGGCGCCGAAGCAACTGGACTTCGTCTGGGCCGGTGTTCTCAATGCAGATGGCGTAGCCAAACGCAAACTCGCGCTCCACAAGGTCGGACGGCTCATCCAGATAGAAGGGCCGGACAGTTACGGTAATGTCGCGGGTGGTGGAGACGTAGCTGATCATGGGGACGGAGGAAGACTGCTAGGAAAAGCCATGTGGTACCAAGAGAACAGGGGAATGGCCGAAAATTGCACGCGCACATTGTTACCGGCCAGCAAAGAATTATTCAATGGAGAGCCTCTGGATTTCATAAAAGCCCTTCCGGGCACAAAAGGGTTGACGGGAGGAGCGCCGAGTCCTTGTTTTGGGGGTGTTGTCACAAATTGCGTGCCGCCCTGGCCGCTCTCTCAGCACCCAATCCCTGAAAAACGGGCCTGAGCTCAGATGGCCTCCCCGTCCGATCCCGCCGATGCTCCATGGCCGAGCACACGCCTCGCAGCCCTGAATGCCCAGTTCGAGCCCCACGGCCCCAAGCCGATCCTCAACTGGGCCACCCACACCTTCGGCGACGATCTCGCGCAGGGCACGGGATTTGGACCGTCCGGCATCGTCATCATGCACATGCTGGCCGACCTCCGGCCCGGCACCACGG
>NZ_JBDGQQ010000011.1:0-15973 GCF_042218895.1 Salinibacter sp.
TAGGCAGGGGCCAGGGACGATGAGACACCCCGTGGCGACGCGGGTGCCCGACGAGAACCTGGGCGATATCAACGGTATCCCTGAGTTCAGGCAAGATCAATGACCACTAACTTCTACGCGCCGCCGTCCACCATTCGATCGGGCCGCGTCGTGCTGCCGGATCAGGAGGCCCGGCACGTACGCACGGTACTACGAGGAGAAGAAGGCGACGAGATGACCGTCGTGGATGGGGAGGGCGGGTGGTACCGGGTCGAGATCACCCACCTGGCTCCCGAGCAGGTGGTGGGCACGATCCTCGAACGTCGGGAGGGAATCGGGGAGCCCGTCGTCGACGTGACGGTGGGCATTGGACTTCTCAAAAAGCGCAGTCGCTTCGAGACGTTTGTGGAGAAGGCCGTCGAACTCGGCGTGCGGCGCATCGTGCCGCTGCGAACGCGGCGCACCGAGCCGGAATCAATGCGCGAGGAGCGGCTCCGCAACGTCATGTTGGCCGCCATGAAGCAGTGTCGCCGGAGTCGGCTTCCGGCCCTCGCGGCACCTCATTCGCTCGCGGATGTCGGGACGACGGAGGCAGAGTTGGGGCTTGTGTGCCACGCCGGAGACGACGCCATTCCGATCCAGCAGGCAGTCGGTGAGAGAGGACGAGTTCAGTCGGTACTCATCCTCGTTGGGCCGGAGGGCGGCTTTACGCCCGGCGAGGTGGAAGAGGCTGTGGCGGCGGGATACACGCCGGTCTCGCTCGGCGCGCGTCGGCTTCGGGCCGAGACAGCGGGGCTTGCGGCCCTCTCTGCCATCATCCTGGCCTCGGGGGGGCGTGGAGAGGAACGGGCCCCCGCTCCGGGATCGTCCTAGTCCCGGCAGCGCGTATGAAAATTGCGCGGAGGAGGAGCACCGAAATCGAGGGGCCGTAGCCTGCACGGCGTTGATGCGAACCTGCTTCCTCCACTGATGAGCAATCTTGACGAGACACAGCTTTCCTCTGAGCAACTCGTCGACGGGGTACTCCTCGAGGCGTTTCGCGACGAAGTGCGTCTGCCCGACGGGGACACGTCGGTGCGAGAATGGATCGACCACCCAGGCGCGTCCGCCATCGTACCGGTCTTTGAAGACGGAGGCACACTTCTCGTGCGGCAGTTTCGCTACCCGCCCCGCCGCACCTTCCTGGAGGTGCCGGCCGGCAAGCTCGACGAGCCGGGAGAGGACCCTGAGGACGTGGCGGCCCGGGAACTGGAGGAGGAGACTGGCTGGCGAGCCGGTCGGTTTGAGCACGTCGGGGCGGCGTACCCCTGCATCGGATACAGTAGTGAACTCATCCACGTGTTCACCGCACATGCCCTTCAACGAGGCACGCAGGCGCTCGCGGAGGGGGAGTTCGTGGAGGTTGTGGAGATGGACCTCGCGGAGGCCGTTGGGCGAGCGCGACGCGGAGACCTAAAAGACATGAAAACGATCACTGCGCTGGTCTATGCCGCGACGCACCTGAACGGAACGTTGACCTCGGCGTAGGCTTTTGACTAGAGCAACAGTCGGCCTCAGGCCGGTAGGCCGAAGGGTCCGGAATCAGCGTTCTTGCGTGAGCAATTCTTTTTGGAAAAGCGGACGGTAGACATGTTTTCTTTCATGGTGGTCGTCATCGCAATGATTGCGGCCGTTCTGGTGATGGTCATTCTGATGCAGAGCGGACAGGGCGAAGGACTCTCCGGCATCGCCTCCGGGGGCGCTACGCGTCAGGTCCTCGGCACCCGCCAGGCGCCGGATATTCTTGAGAAGGCGACGTGGACCCTCGCGGCGGTTTTCATCTCCCTGTGCGTGATCACCAACTTCTTCATCGACCGCGGAAATCAAGAGAGTGTCATCCAGAATCGGGCCCAGCAAGGGCAAACGCAGCAGCAACAGCAGGGGCCCGCGTCCGGACAACAGGGAGGGCAGCCCGCTCCGCTCCCGGGTGGGGGCGGTGGCCAAGGTGGAGGCAGCCCGAGCGGGGGCAATCCGAGTGGGGGCAGCCAGGGCGGAGCGCCGCAGGGCACTGGAGGGGGCGGAAACTAGCGGCCCTGGCTCCGACGCAGCGGCGGTCCACCGACGAAGAGCGGCAGACTCCCTAGCCGTTCCTGCACACGTCCTCGCATGCGCGACGGGGCCGCTGGCAGAAACAACTCGTAAACACGAAAAGCGGCAGTCCCCGTTGGGAACTGCCGCTCGTGTTTGGACGGAGCGTACAGGCCTGTAAGCCGAATTCGGTCTGCCGAGCCGGCGCCGTATCGCCGGGAACGGGAGGTCATCATCTATCTGGGACGGCCGTCGCCGACCGCCTCAAGCGGCCTACCTGCACCGTTCACTCGGCGGGCCACCTCCCTCCCGAAAGCATCCGGGAAGCGGTGCTGCTTGGCCTTTCACCCCGTGGGGTTTGCCAGGCCACTCCAGTCGCCAGGAGTGCCGGTGCGCTCTTACCACACCCTTTCACCCCTTACCGGGGGCGGCAGAGCCGGTCCCCGGCGGGACTGCTCTCTGTTGCACGTGCCGTCATGCCGGCGGTGCGGCATGCCTTCCGGTTAGGAAGCACGGTGCCCTGCGGTGTTCGGACTTTCCTCACCGTCGCCCTCAATCCAGCTGGGGGGTGTGCCCCTACCAGAGTCGCGGGACGACGGAGCGATGACCAGACCCACACACCACCTGTTAGCACGGGTCGGGAGACCAAAAAGTTCGTCGAGTCGTCCGAACCCAGGGCTCATGCGAAAAAGCGCAGCGGCCTAGGCAGCCGTCTGCGCTTTTAGAGGTCGAGCTTCTCTTTCATCTCGTCGACCGTTTCGTTGTAGAGTTCCTGGTCGACGATGATGCGGCCCGTGTGCTCGCAGGTGAGAATGCTTTTTCGCTTTCGGATTTCGACCTGTCGCTGTGGCGGAACCGAAAATCCGGCGGCGGCGCCGCGCTTGAGCGGCACGACTGCGCGACCGTCGCGGAGGCGATCGCGGAGCTTGGAGTAGGCCTTGAGGTATCGGCTTCCCACTTTCTCAGCGGCCTGCTCCCGGAGTTCCTCAAGGGTCGCCTCCTCGTCCTCGGTGTCCTCGACGACCTCGTCGAGCTCCTCGCGCTTCTCGTCGAGCACCTCGTCGAGTTCCTCAAGCCGCTCTTCCGTATCCTCGATCGCCGCTTTTCTCGTCTCGATGGTCTCCTCGGCCTCCTCGATGGTTTCCTCAGCCTCGGCGATGCGCTCTTCCTGGCCTTCGATCTCCTTCGTGAGCGCGTCGAACTCCCGGTTGTTTCGGACTTCGAGCTGCTGTTCCTCGTACTTGTCGATGAGGCCCTCAGCTTCCTTGATGTCGAGTTCCGCCTGCCGCTTGGCGACCTTTTGCTCCTGAACCTCTTCCTTGTGGTTTTCGAGACGGGTCTTGAGGCCGGCCTCCTCGTCCTCAAGGTCCTGGATCTCTTCCGGAAGGTTTCCACGGAGCTTCTCGATCTGGTCGATCCGGTTGTCAATATGTTGGAGCCGGACCAGGGCACGGAGTTGGTCTTCGACGTCCGTCTTCTTTTTAGCTGTCGGCATAGACTAGCTGTTTTTGATCATTCGAGCGTGAATGAACGCCAATCAATAAATACACTCAGATCGGATGGAAGTTCGTACCACCGTTTGGGACTTCTTCCATTTCATGCAAAAACATCGAGGGCACAGCGTGCGTCACTGCTCCCCTGATGAGGGAACGAACGTCTGCATCGGGCTCGTCGTCGTGTCGGTGCGGTGCCAGGCGACCTCGGGGAAGCGCTCCTGCAGCCAGTTGCGGAGCAGGGCCTCCGTAAGGGCCTCCGTCTCGTAGTGCCCGGGATCGATGAGGGCCATCTGGGGCGTGCCGTCCGTGTCGAGCGCGTCGAAGAACTCGTGGTATTTGACGTCCGCGGTCACGTAGGCGTCAGCCCCAGCGCCGCGGGCGGTGCCGATGAAGTCGCTCCCCGCCCCGCCGCAGACGGCTACCCGCTCGATCGTCGCGTCGGGGGCCCCAGCGTAGCGCAGGCTGCCGGCGTCGAGGCGGGTCGCCACGCGGTCGAGAAAGTCCGAGAGCGGCACCGGCTTGTCGAGATGCCCAAGGGCCCCGAGCCCGGCCTGCGAGTTTTTCTGTGCCACCGGATACAGGTCGTAGGCCACTTCCTCGTACGGGTGGGCGTCCTGCAGGGCCGCCATGACGGTGCTCAGGTCCCAGTGGACCACCTCCACCTCCAGCTTGCGCTCGGCGGCCGACTCGACCTCTCCGCCGGCCTCCCCGATGTGGGGATCGGTGTCCGAGCCTGGTTTGAAGAAGCCCGTCCCCTCGGTGGCAAACGCACAGGCCTCGTAGTCCCCGATCTGGCCGGCGCCCGCGTCGGCAAGGGCCTGGCGCACGTCGTCGAACGCGTCCTCGGGGACGAAGACGGCTAGCTTGTAGAGCGTGTCCTCGAATCCGTCGAGAAACCCGACGTCGGTGAGGCCCAGCCGGTCGGCGAGGGCGAATGAGACGCCCTGGGGCGCGGCGTCGAGGTTCGTGTGAGCGCTGTAGAGTCCGATTCCGGCTTCCGCGAAGCGGAGGGCTAGGTTGGACACGTACCCATCGGCGGTCACGCCGTCGAGTGGCTGAAAGAGCAAGGGGTGATGGGTAACGACGAGCTCCGCGTCGTGCTCTTTCGCCTCCGCTAGCACGTCGGGGGTGGCGTCGAGGGCGAGCACAGCGGCAGACACGGATCGGCGAGCGTTGCCGACCTGCAGGCCCACGTTGTCGTAGTCCTGCGCAGAGCCGGGCGGGGCCCAGTCCTCCAAGGCATTCGCGATGTCGGCAATGGTGGGAACGTCGCTCATAGGGAAAGAAGAACATTCGTAGGGAAGGGACAGCGACACTGTGGACGCCACGGCTTACATGGGCCGACGTTCACTCGGTTCGGCGACCGGGCGGAGACGAAGTGACGGCCCAAGCCCGAGACGGCCGAGGGCTACAGAGGACTCGGGGCCTCCGCCCGGTTCGGGATCTCCAGATTCTTCACGCCAAACGAGGTGCCGACGGAGTGCCCAGACGCGATGAGCGGATCATCGAGGGGGACTGTGCGCGTTCTGTCCGCAACCTGCCCGAGCGGAACGGTCGTGAACGCTCCGTCCTGGAGAGCCACCATGTGTCCGGACGACCCGTTGGCCGCGAGGGAGGCCGCACGGGTTCCAAAAGCCGTTGCGAGGTTTCGGTCGTACGGCGTGGGGGTCCCCCCGCGCTGCATGTGCCCCAGGGTCGTTGTACGGACCCCGCTGTCGAGTCGCTCCCGGAGCTGATCGGCTAGGACGTGGCCAATGCCGCCGAGACGAGCCGAGTTGGAGTCCGCACTGGTCCGCCCCTGTCTCACTCGGTGTCCCCCCTCCTGTTTGGCGCCCTCGGCAATGGCGATAATCGTGAACCGCTGGCCTCCACGCTGGCGATCGAGGCACACCTGCGCTACCTCGTCGGTGTTGTACTCGATCTCCGGAATGAGAACCACGTCGGCCCCGCTGGCCACGCCGGCGCAGAGCGCGATCCACCCGGAGTAGTGCCCCATGGTCTCGACGATCATGACCCGGTGGTGGCTCTGGGCAGTCGTGTGAATCTGATCGATGGCGGCGGTCGCGGTCCGAACGGCCGTGTCGAAACCAAATGTGCGGTCGGTGCCCACGACATCGTTGTCGATCGTTTTGGGCACCCCGACGATGTCGAGACCGAGGTCGATAAGGCGATGGGCGATGGACATTGTGCCGTCGCCCCCGATGGCGACGAGGACATCCAGGTCGAGGTTGCGATAGGTTTTGACGACCTGTGCCGACACGTCGGCGTCTCCGCGGGGCTGGTAGTTGAAGGGGTCGGCCTTGTTGCTGGCCCCGAGAATCGTTCCGCCTTGAGTAAGAATGCCGCTCACGTCGCGGTAGTGGAGCGGTTCGACGTCGCGGTCGATGAGCCCCTGAAAGCCGTCACGGATCCCGACGACCTTGGCCTCGTGCTGGAGCGTCAGGCTCTTGGTCACGGCCCGGAGCGCAGCATTGATGCCTGGACAGTCGCCGCCCCCAGTGAGAACGCCGACGCGGAGCGATTTGCTAGGCATGGCACAGTGGACGTGGATTCTGGAGGACCGTCGAATCGGTCAAAAAGATGGAGGTCATTCCACTTGTGTGCAAGAAGGAACAGGAAAGAAGCCGTCTGGGGTCTTCCGTCAGGCCCTTCGGCCCTTCCGGAGCGATAACGGCGACCAGCCTAAACTTGGGCCCACCCGGTACGTTGAAATAAGTCACGTTTGCTTAGCTCGAATCCAGTATGCCCATGCAGGCCCAAGAATCGAAAAATGTCCTCGGTGGCACGCTCCAATCATGCTCGTCGGATCCTGAGACTGGATTTTATCGCACCGGCCGCTGCGAAACCGGTCCCCAAGATCTCGGCCGTCACGTGGTGTGTGCAGAAATGACGCAAGAGTTTCTCCAGTACACGAAGCGCCAGGGCAACGACCTGATTACGCCACGGCCGGAGATGAACTTTCCGGGACTGGAGCCCGGCGACCGGTGGTGCCTCTGCGCCACGCGCTGGCTGGAAGCCGTAGAGGCGGGGGTGGCTCCGCCCGTAGTGCTTGCATCCACCAACGAAGTGGCCCTGGAAGAGGTCGACCTGGAGATTCTGAAGGCCCACGCCCTCAATCCTTCGGAGGCGGACGACTTGGGCGCGTCGTGATCGACGCGGGCTCAGTCGTCGGAGACCCGAACAAACGATGAGGGAACCCGGTCGGTCAGCCACACCACGTCCGTGGATTGATATAGCGTGTGCCCGGCATTGTGTAGCGCCTGCGCCGCGACGATCAGCACGAGGGCGGAGCCGTGACGCTGACCGACGCGCAGTGCCTCTTCAGGGGTGCCCGACAGGTGCACGTGCTGCCGGGACTGGGGGCGCAGTCCATCCTCGCGAATTGAAGGGAGGGCGTGCTCGGCAGTGCCGTGGTATAGACGAGGAGGCGGAGGGGTCGGGGTCAAGTGCAGGTCCACGTCGATCGAGTGGCCGTAGTTGGCGCGGATCTTCGTTCCGTCCTCACTGAAAGCAAACCGTTCCTTCTCGCCGTGGGCGAGGACCCGCTCCAGCAGGGTCCGGTCGATCGACCGTCCGTCTGCACGGGCCCGGTCGAGGAGCATGTCCACGTCGGCCCACCCGCCCGGGTCGAGCTCCAGCCCCAGCGCGTCGGGGTTGTGGCGGAGCACGTAGCTCAGAAACGTGCTCGTCTGAACGACGCGGTCGGCCATCTCTACGGTACAGAGAGCGAGAGTGTAGTTCGCGGGGAAATGGAGCACTCACACGATTCGCGATTGTTGGGAGCAACTTCCATGCTCCCGCGCTCCCATTCTGCTCTACTGACGTGCCCTTCGATAGGGAGTCGACAGACGAGCGGTGAAGAAGACCTTTCAGGTCCGCAGAGATGGAAGCGTCTCCTCGGCCGGGACGAAGTCGAGCGCGAGGCCGTTGTTGCAGTAGCGGAGCCCGGTTGGCTCGGGACCGTCTTCGAAGACGTGGCCCTGATGGCCCCCACACCGTTTGCAGTGGTACTCGGTCCGCGGATAGGCGAGCTTCGTGTCTTTCTTCGTCTCGATCTGACCCTCCAGCGGGGCCCAGAAGCTGGGCCAGCCCGTGCCGCTCTCGTATTTGGTCTTCGAAGGGAAGAGGGGCAGTCGGCACGCGGCACAGACGTAGGTGCCTTCGCGCTTCTCGTTCAGCAGCGGGCTCGATCCACGAGGCTCAGTGCCTGCCTCGAAGAGGATGTGGAACTCGTCCTCCGACACGATCGACCGCCACTCCTCCGTCGATTTGTCGAGGGGCGGGACATCCTCAGGCTTCGTGTGCACCCAGAGAGTGTCGGAGGCAACCGGCGAGGCGGGGGGCGTCGACGACTCGCTCGGGGCGCAGGCGCTGAGTGCGAAGGGCGCGGCGGACAGCCAGGCCAGATTGGTGAGAAACGATCGTCGGTTCATGGGGGTGTGTAGGTTGGTTGGAGAACAGGACGCCCTCTGCGTGAACGGATGCCTCTTTGTGAGCGGACGGGGGAAGATGTTTCAGAACGGGCCGTGAGGACGCAGGAACGCTTCCTCCGGGGCTCTGCCCTTTACGGGGTTTTGACGCGGCTGATCGATCTGTGAGCCGTGACCGTCATTGAACAGATCAGCAACTCACAAGTGCCGCAACAACATGTCACCGAAGCCCCCTTCATTTGGAGGCTCCCGGTGGGGACGGCTGCTCGTCCTCGCGCTCGCTGGGACCCTGCTGCTGCAGAGCGGCCCCGTTCAGGTGCTCGTGCAGCAGGCCCGGTCGGTCTACACCCAGCAGACGTGCTCTCGGTGTGCGGGTGGCGTCTGTCCGCGAACGCCCGACGGCGACTGTTCCTGCACTCACTCTGAACCCGCCGAATCGGGCGCGGACGGCGTCGTCCTAAAGACGTGTGACCGGGATCGGTCGGAGGCCCTCGCGCCCGTCGTTCCGAAGTGGCAGTCGTCCGGGACCACCGACGCGCCGTCGCCGCGCGTGATCAGTACCCGTCTTCCTCACCTCTATCAGTCCCTCTTGCCGCAGCGTCTCGGCGACGAGATCTTTCGTCCTCCCCGAACGACACCCTCCGTACGCCTGACCTGACCATTCGGGCGTGCTTTTTCTGTCGTTCGGATGTCCGCGCGGATCGGGTCGTCCGCGCCTCGAAAAAGCTCTAGGAGGACTGTCCCATGGACCGCTACGTCGTTTTGTCCCTCGTCTCCCTTCTCTCCCTTTTTCTCACCACCATCCCTGTCGCTTCGGCTCAGTCGACCGGCACCGTGACCGGCCGCGTCACGGAGGCGGAGAACGACGCTCCCCTGCCCGGCGTGAACGTCGTACTGCCGGCCCTCGACCGCGGCGCCGCCACGGACAAAAACGGCCGCTTTACGCTGCAGAACGTGCCCACCGGGTCGCATCGCCTGGAGGCCCGCTTCGTGGGCTACGCAACGGCGACGCGCACGGTAGATGTGACGCCCGGGAGCACCACGCAGGTCTCGATCACCCTAACCCCGGAGTCCGTCGACATGACGGGCATTCAGGTGACGGCGCTGCGCCCGGGCATGGAGCCCAAAACTTCGCTTCAAGCCGAGCAGATCCGGAAAGCAGAGGTGGCCGATCCCGGCGCGCTCCTCCGCGAAATGCCCGGCGTGGGCTCGGCCCGCCGCGGCCCCATTGGCCTCGCCCCCAACGTGCGGGGGCTCATGGAGGCAGAGGTCGGGGTCTACGTCAATGGCATGCGCACCTTCCCCGCCGGTCCCGCCCGCATGGACTCGCCCATGAGCCACATCGACCCCAGCACCATCGCCGGTATCAACGTGGTGAAGGGGCCATACGCGCTCACCTGGGGGCCCGGCAACATGAGCGCCATCCGCGTGCAGCAGCGCGGCGAGGACCCGCCCCCTACGTCCCTCACCGGCACCGTGCGTACCGGGTACGACACCAACCTCGGCGCGACGGAGGCGACCGCGTTCGCCATGGGCCGGCAGGGCCGCTGGTTCTACAGCGCGAACGCCGCGTGGCGGCAGGGCGACAACTACGAGACCGGCAGTGACCAGGGCGTGCCCGCCGACTTTGAGTCTACTGACGGGCGCGGGCGGATTGGCGTGGAGCTGTCGGAGCACTCCACCCTGTCGGTGAACGGCAGCTACCAGAAGCAGGACAACCTCGACTATCCGGGACGCCTTCTGAACGCCAAGTTCTTCGAGACGGGGATGGGGCAGCTCAAGTACTCGTTCGCGTCGGAGACAGGGATTCTCCGGTCTCTCGACATACAGGCCAACGCCCAACAGACCCTGCACGAGATGGACAACAAGGGCAAACCGACCTACGAGGCCGGAAAAAACCGCCCGCCGCTCCGAATTGGCGTTCAGTCCGAGATCCAGAATTTCAGCGGTCGGGTAGCGGCGGACCTTACGTTCGGCACCAAGTGGGACGTGACGGTGGGGGGCGATGTCCTCCACACGTACCGCGACGCCATCCGCACCCTCAAGGCCGCCCCGCCGAACAAAGAACCATTCGTACCGCCCTTCTACAAAACGGCGAACGGCACCGTGCGCAACCGGGCGTGGCCGGACGTTACCATCTCGCAGCAGGGCGCGTTCGTGAAGGTGCAGCGTCCGGTGGGCGAGGCCCTCACGCTCACCGCCACGAGCCGGCTCGATCGCATGCAGTCGGATGCCGACGCGCCCCTGCAGCCGTTCCTCGACAACACCGGTACAACTGAGGCGGCCATGGACCGGCAGGATACGCGGCTCAGCGGCGCCCTCACGGCGTCGGTACCGCTGGCGGCGCAGTGGTCGCTCTCGCTCGGCGTAGGGTCGGTGGCGCGGCCGCCCACGGCGCTGGAGCGCTACGCACACCAGTTCCCGGCCAACAAATCGCAGACGAGTGCCGAGTTTCTGGGCACCCCGTCGCTGGAGCCGGAGCGAAGCACGCAGGCCGACCTCTGGATCGAGGGGACCGGGCGCAACTGGTCGCTCAGCATCAACGGATTCGCTCGTCACCTCGACGACTACATTACCTTCGAGCCCGCCCCGAGCGTCGATCCGATCCTTCCCCTCAGCCCGCCGACGGTGTTCCGCTACGTCAACGGCACGGCAAACTTTGTGGGGGGCGAGGTGAGTGCGGCGGTTTCGCCCATGGCGCCCCTCACGCTGCGCGCCTCCGGCAGTGTCCTGTGGGGCCGCGACGAAACGCTCGACGAGCCCGCGTTCGGTGTGGCGCCGCCCTCCGCCGCCCTCGGGGCGCGGTGGAGCCCTTCGGTAGACCTGCCGCGCGTGTCGGAGGTGTACGTGGACGGTGCGGTGAATCTGATGGCCGAGCAGGACCGTGTGGCCCGCACCCGCAAAGAGAGCCCGACGGACGGCTACACGACGGCTGATCTGCGAGTAGGGGCCCAGTTCCTGCGGCGCATCAATCTCAAGGTGGGGGTCGAAAATCTCTTCGACGTAGCGTACTCCCACCACCTGAATGCGAAAAATCCGTTCAGCGACGCCCGCATCCCGGAGCCGGGCCGCGTCATCTCCACGACGTTGACCGTAGCGTTCTAAGCGCAGCCCCGGATTAGGACGTGGCCGTATCGTTGGTTGCTGGGCCGATCGGTGTCGGGGCCTCCTCGATGGAAATGCCACCCGGCCCGCTCCTGGAGAGCCGTGCGGCGGACATCGTGATTGCCGTCCCGCCTCGTCCATCGCTTCAGTGGCTCCGTGTCCCGAGCGCGCAGCGATGTCCCTGTGATGGAGCTGAGGCCGGGGTACTCGTCGCGGGCACAAGGGACGTCGAAAAACGTGAAGTCTGTTCCCAAACTGCTCGTCTCGTCGCCGCAGAAGGAGTGGTAGGAAGATGGATCGTCCCGGCTGACCGTCCTCAGGACGAGGCGCAGGCCTCTCGCGCGCTGGATCGGACGCTGGCCGAGGCCTGCGTAGTCAGGGCCGAGACGTGATGGATGCCGGAGAGGGGCGAGGGCAAGAGCACAGGAGGAGAGGGAATAAAACGGGTTCGGAAAATCGCCGCGATCGGACACGAGTGGTCCGATGACTCGGAATAATTCCAGGGCCCGCCGAGTTTCTCTTGCACGAGAGAATTCTACGGGCAGAATGTTCGCCTCGCGAAGGCCTGCGGCGGAGAAGCAGGGCGCTGCAGTTTATCGACGACCGAGGAGGCCGACGTGGGACGGTCGAGAATAGTCGCGTTTCACGGGTCAGAGGCGGAAAACGCGACCGTTGTTCGGGCCTAACTTCTTTACAAGGCAGACGTTAAAGTTTGGCGTAGATCCTGTTGGATTCAACTTAAAGGCCCTCCGGAGTCTTGGGTTGCCGATGGTTCTGTCGTATGTTCGTATTGCGGTAATGGTAGGCCCGAGGGGTATACTTTATCTCCGGGTTTTCTTGCCCGCGACAGGATGGGGATGGACTTGATGCCCCCACTTGCTCACTGCCGAACACCAACCAGCATGTCGCAACTTTTTCCGAAAAAGGCCAATACTCTGCCCCTCCTTTCGCTAGGGGCCTCGCTCCTCGGGGGCGTCTTTCTGGTGTTTCTGGTCTGGTACTACTTCTCCCCAGAATTCAAGGTGGTGGGATACCAGCCTGAACAACCCGTCCCGTACAGCCACCAGACCCACGTGGGGAAGCTCGGGATGGATTGTCGGTACTGCCACACCAACGTGGAGAATTCGAAGCATGCCAACGTGCCGGCGACGGAGACGTGCATGACGTGCCACAGTCAGATTAAACAGAACTCGCCCAAGTTGTTGCCGGTGCGGAAGAGTTGGGCGAACAATGAGCCTATCGAGTGGACGAAAGTCCATCACCTTCCGGACTACGCGCACTTCAGCCACGCTGCACATGTGGACAAGGGCGTGGGGTGTGAGACCTGCCATGGCCGCATCGACAAGATGGGCGCGGAGGGGGTGTACCAGGCCGAGCCGCTCTCGATGGGGTGGTGTCTGGACTGTCACCGGCAACCGGAGAAGTACCTGCGGCCTAACGACGAGATTACAACGATGGGCTACACCCAGCCGGCCAACTTCATCGAACGAAACTTGAAGCGAATCAGGGAAGAGGGCATTCAGCCGCCCACGAACTGCTCGGCCTGCCACTATTGACGCCTTCAAAGTTCCGCGCTGCGCGTCGCTCGCGACGCACAGCCCCAATCCCTAACGCCACAGTGCGGTATGATCGAACTTGATGTCATCGACTCGGAGTCGCCCGACCGTGACGAGTCCGGCCCCACGTTCTGGCGACATCTGAATGAGTCGGATACAGACGATGCCGAGGCGAACGACCTCATGGAGTTCGCGCCCGGCGACAGCAAGCCCCCGAGCGGGGCCTCGCGCCGTCAGTTTCTGCAGCTCATGGGGGCAGCGATGGCGATGGCGGGCCTGGTTGGATGCCGGCGGCCCGAGGAGAAGATTCTTCCGTACTCGCACAAGCCGGAGAAGGTGATCCCCGGAATCTCGGATTACTACGCGACAGGGATGCCGTTTCGCGGGGTGCTGCGACCAGTGCTTGCCGAAAGCAAGGAAGGGCGGCCCACGAAGATCGAGGGAAACGCGGAGCACCCGTCGGGGCAGAGTGGCACAAGTCCATTTGAGCAGGCGAGCGTTCTAAACCTGTACGATCCCGATCGCTCGCGGTCGGTCCGCAAAGACGGAGAGACGGCGTCGTGGGACGACTTCGTGTCATTCTGCCGCCAACTGGGCACGCAGGCCGACCAGAAGCAGGTGGCGGTTCTGGTTGAAGAAACGTCGTCCCTCACCGTCCAGGCCATGCGGCAACGCATGTCGGACCGCTTCCCCAATCTTCAGTGGGTCTCGTACTCGCCGGAGGGCACCGACGCGCGACGACTCGGCATGCAGCAGGCCTTCGGCCGCCCGCTTCGCCCGCGGTACGAGCTCGAGGACGCTGAGGTCATTGTGAGCCTCGATGCCAACTTCCTGGATGGACGCGCTCAGGATTTTTCCCACGCCACGAAGGCATTCGGCAAAGGGCGCCGCCTGGAGGACGCGGAAGACACGATGAGCCGCCTCTACACAATCGAAAGCCGGTACTCCACCACGGGAGGGAGTTCGGACCACCGCCTGAGCATGCGCGCCGGACGCATTCCGGCCTTTGCCGCCGCACTTGCCGCGGAGCTCGGCGTGGGAGAGGCCTCCAGTGTCTCCTGGAGCAGGAAGGAGCGCCTACACGTCCGTGAGATTGCACGAGATCTGCGGGGGGCCGGTGAGAACGGCGTCGTGATGGCGGGCGAGTCGCAGCCGCCCGAGGTGCACGCCCTCGCCATGGCCCTCAATCAGCGCCTCGACGGAATCGGGACCACTGTCACGCTCTTCGACACCGGAACATCGTCGGTCCGGCCGCAGAGTGAGGCCCTGTCCGACCTAACCGCGTCGATGCGGCAGGGCGACGTAGACGCGCTGTTCATGCTGGGCGTGAACCCGGTCTACGACGCCCCGTCCGAGCTAAACTTCGAGGACGCTCTTGCGAACGTGCCGGACACCGTTCACCTCGGGCGCCTTCGGAACGAGACGGCGCAGGCCAGCCGGTGGCACGTCCCCCGCACGCACTATCTGGAGCAGTGGGGCGATGGGCGAGCGTACGACGGCACACTCTCGGTCATTCAGCCGCTAATTCGGCCGCTCTACGACGACGCGCACTCCACCATCGAAGTTCTCAATCTCGCGGCGACCGGGGTTGACGCAAACGGCCACGATCTCGTGCGCGAGCAATGGCGCCCCCGCCTCCCAGGGGCGTTCGAGGAGGAGTGGCGTCGCGTCGTGCACGATGGATACTTGGAGGGCAGTCGTTACGACACGGCTTCGGTTGACCCGGCCACGGTCCCCTCGATCGAGGCGCCTGCGGAGGAGCAGGACGGGCTCGAGGTCGTCTTCCGTCAGGACCCGAAGCTCCTGGCCGGGCGCTTCTCGAACAACCCGTGGATGCAGGAGCTGCCAGATCCGATTACGAAGATCGTGTGGGACAATGTTGCCGTCATGAGCCAGGCCACCGCCGAGGAACTTGGGGTGGAGGTTCGACGCAGCGAGGGCAACTTTTACGCCGACCGCGTGGAGTTGACGCTCGACGGCCAGACCGTGGAGCTTCCCATATGGGTCCAGCCGGGCCATCCGGACGGCTCCATTGGCGTCTCGATGGGCTACGGCCGCACCCTCGCCAGCACCCGCGAGAGCAAGGACACGCCCTTCTGGGACACCGACGACGACACGAACATCTACCACGGCGCTCCCGTGGCGGGAGGTCTCGACGCGGCCGGGGAGCCCGTAGATGTGGTTGGGGTGAACGTCGCACCGCTCCGGCCCGCTAGCCGTCGCGTGGCGACCGGCGCCGAGGCCAGCAAGGTCGACAGCGGGTACCTGATCGCCACGACTCAGGAGGAGGGCAGCATGCACGGGCGCCCCATCGTGCGCTGGGCCACGCTCGAGGAGTTCAAGGAAGATCCATACTTCGTCAACGACGTGCAGCCCCCCGTACCCGACCTGGGCCACAGTGGCGACGGCCACGGGGACGGTGGACACGGCGGTGGGGAGCGCAGCGGAGACGGCGCTGCGGGCGACGTGTCGGGCCACGGGCTGGAGGCGGGGCCGGGGACCGACGCCCACGCCGCGGAGAACATGCCCGAGCAAGCCGCCCACGGCGGCGACGGCTCCGGTCAGCCCGACGGGCCGGATCCCGGCACATCCCGGCCGGTGGAGGAACAGCAGGAGTACCCCATGATCTGGCAGGAGCGCCACCCGAAAAACGAGGAGGCATACAAGGACAATCCCTACTATGGAAATCAGTGGGGAATGACCATCGACCTGAATACCTGTACAGGATGCAACGCCTGCGTTGTGGCCTGCACGAGCGAGAATAACGTGCAGGTGGTGGGCAAAGAGGAGGTGAGCAAGGGGCGGCACATGTATTGGATTCGCAACGACCGGTATTATGTAAGCGAGGAGGAGGGCGACGACGACCCCGAAATGCTTATGCAGACGGTCATGTGCCAGCACTGCGAGAACGCGCCGTGCGAGTCCGTGTGCCCCGTGGCGGCAACGGTACACTCCCCGGATGGCACGAACCAGATGATCTACAACCGCTGCATTGGCACCCGCTACTGTCAGAACAACTGCCCCTACAAAGTTCGCCGCTTCAACTTCTATAATTGGTCCAAAACCCTCCCGGTCGAGGTGCAGATGGCCCAAAATCCAGAGGTTTCCGTCCGCTCCCGGGGCGTTATGGAGAAGTGCACGTGGTGCATTCACCGAGTCCGCAAGCGCCAGCGGCAGGCCGACAATGAGGAGAGAGACCTTCGTCCAAACGAGGTCGAGACGGCATGCCAGGAGGCCTGTCCTACCGATGCAATCACCTTTGGCGACCTCAACAACCCCGAGAGTGACGTGGTGGAGGAGAAGAAGAATCCGCGCCGGTACCAACTGCTCTCATACCTGA
>NZ_JBDGQQ010000011.1:16073-66218 GCF_042218895.1 Salinibacter sp.
GACGTGGTGGAGGAGAAGAAGAATCCGCGCCGGTACCAACTGCTCTCATACCTGAACACGAAGCCACGTCTCTCCTACCTCGGGCGTGTGCGCAACAAGAATTCTCGCCTGGAGGAGGCGTTGTCGTCGGACGCGGCGGCATCGAAGGAGGCGCACGCCGGTGCGTAAGCCGCGCTGTCCCCCTCTCACTGTTTCGCAATCGATCCCGAACGACCCGTGGAAACGTCCAAGAAACTACCCGCGGAGCCGTCTGAGTCCCAGCCGGTCCCGAGGGGGGATGGAAAGGCCGACCAGGAAGAGCTCGTCAAGGGCAATCTTTCGTTCCACGACATCACAGAGATGGTGTCGCGGCACGCGGAAAAGAAAGCCCCGATGGCGTGGTACGCCGCCTTTGCGGTGGCCCTCTCCGGGACGCTCTTGCTCCTTGTTCTCTTTGCGTATGTGGTGTGGAACGGAATTGGCGTGTGGGGCAACAATCAGCCCGTCGGGTGGGGCTGGCCCATCGTCAATTTTGTCTTCTGGGTTGGGATCGGTCACGCCGGGACGCTCATCTCCGCCATTCTCTATCTGTTTCGCCAGCATTGGCGGACGGCTATTAACCGGGCGGCAGAGGCGATGACGCTGTTCGCCGTGATCTGTGCTCTCATCTGGCCCACGTTCCACGTCGGGCGCGTCTGGGCCATCTACTGGACGCTCCCGATTCCAAACCAAATGAACATGTGGCCGCAGTTTAAGAGCCCACTGCTGTGGGACGTGTTCGCGGTTTCCAGCTACTTTATCGTCTCCCTTCTGTTTTGGTACGTGGGCCTCGTGCCCGATCTTGCGACGCTGCGCGACCGTGCCAAGAACTTCTGGCGCCAGCGCATCCTCGCCTTCTTCTCGCTCGGCTGGACCGGGTCGAACCGGCACTGGCGGAACTACGAGAAGGCGTACCTGCTGCTGGCTGGCCTTGCTACGCCGCTGGTCCTGTCGGTCCACTCGGTCGTGTCCTTCGACTTTGCAGTCTCCGTGCTGCCGGGATGGCACACCACCATCTTCCCGCCCTATTTCGTAGCTGGGGCCATCTTCTCCGGCTTCGCAATGGTGGTGACCCTCATGGTGATCACGCGGGAGATCTACGGTCTCAAGAACCTGATCACGATCGACCACCTGGAGAAGATGAACATTATCATCCTGGTGACGGGGTCGATTGTGGGCTTCGCCTACATCACGGAGTTCTTCATGGCCTGGTACTCGCAGGTTGAGTACGAGCAGTACGCCTTCATCAACCGCGCCTTTGGGCCCTACGCGTGGGCGTACTGGATCATGATGACCTGCAACCTCATCACCCCGCAGCTCTTTTGGTTCAAGCGGCTGCGGCGGTCCATCCCAGTGATGTTCGCGCTGTCGATCCTCGTCAATATCGGGATGTGGTTCGAGCGATTCGTGATTACGATTACGTCGCTGCACCGCGACTTTTTGCCGAGCTCCTGGGGCTACTTCAATGCCACCTGGATCGACATCGGCACCCTCGTTGGATCCTTTGGGCTCTTCCTGACCCTCTTCCTCCTGTTCCTCCGGTTCGTGCCCATGGTGGCCATGTCCGAGGTGAAGGGCGTCATGCCGCAGGCCGATCCGCACTTTCACGAGCATGAGGGCAACGGGCACGTCGAGGGCGACGGGGAGCCGTACATCAAGCCCGCCGAACCTGCTCTGGCGGAGGCCTACCGAGGGGACGGCTCGGAAGAAGATGTCTCCGCATGATTCCACGATCCCCCTGGTGTCTTCCTCGCCACTGTTCCCGACTCTACACTGCGCAACGCCATGCCCACGCTGACCCAAGACCTGAAGGCACGACTTGGGATCTTCGAGAGTGACGCCGATCAGGTATATGGCCTGCTGGCGGAGTACTCCGATCCCGGAGCCCTGCTCCACGCCGCCGAGGCGGTGCGGGAGGATGGCTATCGCCACTTTGACACCCACAGCCCGTTCCCCATTCACGGCATGGACGAGGCCATGGGGCTCGGCAATGCTGTGGGAGTGGGATTCTTTACGTTCGGGGGCGGACTCACGGGACTTGCGGTTGCGTATCTCCTGCAGTGGTGGACGGCCGCCGTAGATTATCCCATTAACATCAGCGGAAAGCCGTTCTTTGCGGTGGAGCCGTCGGTGCCCATCATGTTCGAGCTTACGGTGCTGTTTGCGGCGTTCGGGGCAGTGGCCGGGATGCTCGCCCTAAACGGGCTCCCGCGTCCGTACAATCCGCTGTTCTATTCCGACCGCTTCAAGGGCGCTACGGACGACCGGTTTTTCCTGCACGTGGCGGCCAGCGACGACCAGTTTGACGTGGAGGACACCGCCGCGCTGCTCCATCGCCTTGGGGCTCACCACATCGAGGTCGTGAAGGATGACGGCACCGCTGACGCCTAGCGCCGCCGGGATTCCCGCGACCACCCCTCTTTCTCAGATTTTCCTGCACGACCATGCGACGCTCGTTCCTTACCGGGTTGGTGCTCGTGGCCCTGCTTCTGGCGGGGTGCCGAGGGACTCGTTCGGACAACCCCCCCTTCCACATGAACCTGGACATGGACTTCCAGCAGAAATTTGGGCCCCAGGAGGCCAATCCGTTTTTCGAGGATGATGCCGCCATGCGGACCCCGGTATCGGGGACCGTGGCACGGGGGCACCTTCAGGCGGATTCGGCCCTGTACCGGGCACGCACGTCCGAGGGGGAGTACGTAGAGAAGATTCCCATCACGGTGACCCAGAAGGTGCTGGAGCGGGGTCAGGAACGGTACAAGATTCATTGTACGCCCTGCCACGGAAAGAAGGGCGACGGAAACGGCGTCATTATGCGGGGCGACTACGGCTACACGCCAGCCCCAAGCTACCACACCGATCGCCTCCGGAAAGCCCCCGACGGCTACCTGTATGACGCGATCGCCAACGGGGTCCGAAGCATGCCGGCGTATGGCCAGAAAATTCCTGTGCTCGACCGCTGGGCCATCGTTGCCTACATCCGTGCTCTGCAGCGCAGCCAGAACGCAACGGAAAAGGCTGTGCCCCCAGGCGTGCAGGCGCGCCTGAACGGAACAGACAGCGGCATGCCGGTGGGAGAGGCCTCCACAGAGTAGCCGCGAAGCAGGCGGTGCACCAGCATGCTCCGTTTCTTGAGCATACGATCTCATCACTCCCCTTTTCGGGCCCCTCGCAGCCCTGACGACGAACCCTTCGACGCTATGGCTGAACCGCTCCAACAAAATTCCCGCCTGGGATGGCTCATCGACCCGATTCAGTCTACGCGCGACGCTGCGGGGCGGGCCTACCAGTTCGTTGGGGATCGACGTGCATGGCTCGTTCCGTCTGCTCTGGGCATCGCGCTGATGACAATCAGCTGCCTGGGGCTGCTGCAGAGCCCGGACGACTTTTTCTTTGCCTACCTCGCGGGCTGGTCCTTCCTGCTGACCACAGCCCTCGGAGGGCTTTTCTTCCTCGTCTTCAACCATTTGACGCGTGCGTCCTGGAGCGTCGTCGTGAACCGCATCAATGAGGCCCTGGTGTGGGCCTTCCCGCTCCTGTTTGTGCTCGGGCTGCCGCTTCTGTTCGGGATGCACGATCTTTACCACTGGACCCACGAGGCGCTCTACGACCCGAATAGTCCCCAGTACGACGAGGTGCTGGCGGGGAAACGCCCGTACCTGAACATTGAGTTCTGGTCGATTCGCATGGTCGTCTATTTTGTGGCGTGGACGCTCGTTTCGTACCGCCTGTATACCTTCTCCTTGCGGCAGGACGTCGATCCGGATCCGAATCTCCAGCAGAAACTGCGAAACACGAGTGCCTGGGGCCTGCCGCTGGTGGCCGTCACCACGGCCTTCGCGAGCTACGACATCCTCATGTCGACCGACCCGCACTGGTTTTCCACCATTTTCGGCATCTATTTCTTCGCCGGGGGCATCCTTGGGGCCGTTGCCGCAATTACGCTGATCGCTCTCGTGCTGCAGCGAACTGGGGGGCTGCTTCAGGGGGTAATTACGGCGGAGCACTACCATGATCTAGGCAAGTACCTGTTCGGATTCGTCGTCTTCTGGGCGTACATCGCGTTCAGTCAGTATATGCTCTACTGGTACGGCGGCATTCCGGAAGAGACGGTGTGGTTCCAGCATCGGCTCCGCGGCGGATGGGGCTGGCACAGCGCCTTCCTGGTGCTCTTTCATTTCGTGATTCCCTTTTTCGTCCTGCTTCCACAAGCCCCGAAGCGGAGCCGCTCAGTGATGGCTGTCATGTCCATCTGGCTTATCGGGATGCACTGGTTTGACATCCACTGGATGGTGCTTCCGGTGCTTCGAGACGGCGGGGGATTCCACTGGCTTGACTTTACGTGCTGGTTGGGTTTAACGGGGATCTTCGTAGGGGCCCTCATGTATCGGCTGCGCCGGCATTCCTTGATCCCTCAGAATCACCCGTACCTGGAGGACTCACTCCAGTTCGAAAACATGTAGCGGTGTGAAACTCCATGACTCAACCGCGCCTGTGAGTTCTTTTTTGGTGATTTTCACCCGGGGGAGTGACCCTCCCATTGGTTCTCTGCGTTCCCTTTTCCCTATTGGATCGACCATCCCGCCCGCACCATGAGTTCTGAGGAAGAACACATTCCTTCCCCCCCTTCTCCTGTGGCCCCGCGGGATGCCACTGCAGTGAACGGGGATGAGGTTACCTTCGTCTGGGAGGACATCGACGAGGCCGAATTGTATCGCCTCCAGGTAGCCCCTACGGCCCGCTTCGAGGACCCCGTCGTGGATGCGGAGGTGGGCGCCGAAACGGCCGTGACGGTTGGTAACCAGCTACCCACCGACGGGCAGACGCTCTTCTGGCGCGTCCTGTCTGGGACGGAGGCCGGTTGGAGCAAAGGAGGTTCCGTTGGAAGCTTTATCGCAACCACAGAAGCGGAAGCGTCCCCACCTCTTCCCAGCGACGAGGGGGAGCCCACCACGGAGCTTGCCCGCAGCGCACAGCGCGGGGTCGAAGTCGAGTCGTTCGATTTCGAGGACCAGTTCGAGAAAGAAAAAGAGCGGGGAGTAGCGTACGAAGGTGTTGCGGCGGGACAGATTATGGGGATCTCAGCCTCAATCATCGCCGTCATCCTGGTTGCCGCGGCGGTCATCTTCGGCTGGTTCGAACAGGTAAGCCAAAATGCCCAGACGACGGCCGTCGGCCAGCAGGACTACCAGCAAATTCGACAGGCTGAACGCGAGGCGGCGGAGCAACTCCGGCAGTATGGGGTTGTGAACAGGAAAGAAGGGGTTTACCACATTCCGATTGACAGTGCAATGAAAATCATCGCGGCGGAAGAATACGTGCAGCAGGCGCAGCAATCGGAACCGTCGCAGGCGCAGTGATCTCCCACAGGAGGTGAGAGAAGTAGGATTCTCTCGTTCAACGCCTGCCCACGGCGCAAGTCAGTGTTGAAGGGTTGACGATTAGCCCTTTGGTTCGAAAATAGCTCTGCACACCAACGTTCAACTGCAGCATGGGTGAGTTTTGGCTCCCTGAGGCGGCATCTACAATGGCGTCTGAGATTGACAGCCTCTTTATGTTCGTGACGGTGACCAGCACGATCTTGCTCGTCGGGGTCACCGCGGCGATACTCTGGTTCATATACCGGTATCGTCGACAAGACCCCGCTGAGCGTCCTGCCCCTGTACAGGAGAGCAGAGTCTTGGAGATCTCCTGGATCGTGATTCCTACGATCCTCGTCCTTCTCGTCTTTAACTGGGGATTTAAGTCCTTTGTGAAGCAGAAGACCGTACCCCCGAATGCCTACCAGATCCGCGTGACGGCGCAGCAATGGAGCTGGCTATTCCGGTATCCCAATGGGGCAACAGCGTCAGACACGCTCTATGTGCCAGCTGGCAAGCCTGTGCAGACCAAGATGAGCAGCAAGGACGTGATCCACAGCTTCTTCGTGCCGGCGTTCCGAGCGAAGCAAGATGTGCTGCCGAATCGGTACACGTCGGTCTGGTTTGAGGCGACTGAGAAGGGAACGTACGACCTGTTCTGTGCCGAGTACTGTGGTCGGAGCCATTCCGAGATGGACGCCACGGTAAAGGTGGTCTCCCAGGAACGCTTTAACGAATGGGTCCAGAAGGCCGCAACGCCCTCCGACATTCCGCTCCCGAAGCTCGGAGAAAAGCTGTACAAACAGCGGGGCTGCCAGACGTGTCACAGCCTGGACGGGACCCAGAAGGTGGGCCCTACCTGGAAGGGGCTCTACGGCACGACGGAGCACGAGTTTGAGAATGGGTCGACGGTTACGGTGGACGAGAACTACCTCCGCAAGTCCATCCTCAAGTCGCAAGCCCGCATCGTGAAGGGCTATCAGAATGTTATGCCCTCTTATTCGGGCCTTTCGGAGCGGCAGGTCTCGGCGCTCGTTGAATTTATCAAACAGCAGAGCGACAAAGAGCCGCCCACGGACGACTCACCAGAACAAAATTCGACGAGCCAGGGAGCCTGAGGGGCGACCACATAGACTTGCAGGCTTTGCCCAGAGTGTTTTCCACGGACCAATTTGAAGACCTATGAGCACGACCACGCAGGACACTCCGGTCGAACATGAAGAGCACCACGACGAGGACACCAATTATCTCAACCACGAGACGGGAATCTGGTCGTGGCTGACGACGAAAGACCACAAGCGCATCGGCGTTCTCTACTGCATCTCCCTCGCTGTGGTCTTCCTCGTGGCAGGGACCCTAGCGCTCCTCATGCGGGCCGAACTGATGGGGCCGAACGAGACCATCATGAGCAATAGCACCTACAATCAGGTGTTTACGATGCACGGCATCCTGATGGTCTTCCTCTTCCTGGTGCCATCGGTTCCGGCGATTCTGGGCAACTTTGTCTTGCCTATGCAAATTGGGGCGAAGGACGTAGCCTTTCCCAAACTCAATCTCGCCTCCTGGTACGTGTATATGGCTGGGGCTGCTTTGACGATCACTGCCCTGCTGGCCGGCGGCGTAGACACGGGCTGGACGTTCTACACGCCCTACTCTTCCACTACGGGTGGCGGGGTGCTCTGGATGACGGCCGCTATCTTCGTGGCGGGCTTTGCGTCGATCTTTACGGGGCTCAATTTCATCGTCACGACGCACAAGATGCGGGCGCCCGGCATGACGTGGAATCGGCTCCCGCTCTTCGTATGGGGGCTCTATGCGACGAGCATCGTGCAGGTGCTGGCTACGCCGGTGATCGGAATCACGATGGTGCTCCTCATCCTGGAGCAGACGCTCCGGATCGGCATATTCGACCCGGCCCTCGGGGGCGATCCCGTCCTGTTCCAGCACTTTTTCTGGTTCTATAGCCACCCGGCGGTCTACATCATGATCCTGCCGGCGTTCGGCATCCTGTCGGAGCTGATTGCGACATTTTCGCGCTCCCGTATTTTTGGCTACCGGGCCATCGCGCTCTCGTCGGTCGCCATCGCCATGCTCGGCTTCCTGGTGTGGGGGCACCATATGTTTGTGAGTGGCCAGTCGGCGGTCTCCTCGATCATCTTTTCGTTGATCACCTATCTGATCGGCATTCCCTCCGGCATCAAGGTCTTTAACTGGGTGGCTACCCTGTACAAAGGGTCCATCTGGCTGCAGACCCCGATGCTCTACGCCCTGAGCTTCCTGTTCCTCTTCACCATCGGCGGCTTCACCGGCATCATGGTGGGCGTGCTGGCCGTGGACGTGCACCTGCACGACACGTATTACGTGGTGGGCCACTTCCACTACGTCATGATGGGCGGCTCTGTCATCGCTTTGCTGGGCGGGATGCACTACTGGTGGCCCAAGATTACGGGGCGCATGTACAACGAGACGCTCGGGAAAATTGCGGCCGGGCTGGTGTTCGTCGGATTCAACCTAACCTTCTTCCCGCAGCTCGTGCTCGGCTCGCGCGGGATGCCGCGCCGCTACGCCAACTACGCCGAGCGCTTCGTGGACCTGCACCAGCTCTCGACCTATGGGTCCTGGATTCTGGGCGCGGGGCTCTTTTTGATCCTGGGCTATGCCCTGTGGTCGCTTGCTTACGGCGAAGAAGCGCCGGCTAATCCGTGGGGCGCTACCACTCTGGAGTGGACCAACGTGGCCGCTGTGCCGAGCCATCACAACTTCGAGCGCACGCCGCTGGTGACGCGTGGTCCTTACGACTTCCACCTTGCCGACGAGGTGTTTGGGGGCGGCGATGGTGAGGCCCTCGGCGACGAGGTGCCACAAATCCCAGAACCTGCTCCGTCCGCGCCGGCAGCGGAAGACACTGCGGAGTCGGCGAGTGCGTGACCGAGTCCCAAACCTCTAGGCCCCCTGTACTTGTCTCACGAAATTCCTTGACCCTCTCATGGCGACGGAAACCGCCCCGGCTCCCACTGATACTGAGGTCGAGCAAGACCATCACCCATCCCACCTTGAACATCACTTCGTCTCGTCCGAGCAGCAATTTGACTCGGCGAAGCTCGGGATGTGGATCTTCCTCATCACCGAGGTGCTCTTGTTCAGCGGCATGTTTGTCGCCTATGCTGTCTATCGCCAGTGGCATCCAGAGACCTTCGCGGCGGCGAGCGGTACGCTCAACCAGCTCATGGGCACAGTAAACACCGTTGTGCTCCTCACCTCGTCCCTTACGGTCGCTCTGGCCATCCACTGCATCAAGCAGGATAAGGTGAAGCGGTGTTTCTACTATCTGCTCGGTACATTGGGCCTGGCCGGAGCGTTCATGGTGGTCAAGTATTTTGAGTACACGGCCAAGTTTAAACACGGCGTATTTCCGGGAAATGCCTTCGATCCACACGGGGCCCACTACGAGCACCTAGCCGGAATGGAGGCGGCGCCGCAGTTCTTCAGCATCTACTTCGTGATGACCGGGATTCACGGGATTCACGTACTGGTCGGAATGGTTGTCATCGGGGTCATTGCGATCATGGCTTGGCGTGGATGGTTCAACAGCGAATGGTACACCCCGGTAGAGCTTACTGGCTTGTACTGGCATCTGGTTGATATCGTCTGGATTTTCCTGTACCCGCTGCTCTACCTCGTTTGATGTTCTTCGACCAGGGTTCTCAGCCCGGGCTGCTCACAATCCGCTCACGGCACCATGGCGCACGACGGTCCCCACATTGTTCCCAAGTCTACCCTCCTGAAGGTGTTTGGGGCACTCATTGTGCTTACCCTCCTCACATACGGGGTATCCCTCGTCTCTCTCGGACCACTTGGCGTCCCCGTGGCCATTGGAATCGCGGCGTCTAAGGCAAGCCTCGTCGTGATGTTTTTCATGCACCTGAAGTACGACAACCCGGTTAATGCGCTCACGTTCACGATCGGCACCATCTTCGTGGTCGTGTTCGTAGGCATGACACTCCTCGATACGGCCTTTCGGGGAGATCTCGATAACGTGAGTGGACAAACCATCCAGCAGGCTGAGGCCGAGCAGGAGCAAGCAGAAAAGCAGCAGAAGCAGATCAGCGAGGAGGAACTCCGAATTGCTCCTTCAGACTATCCGGGTCAAGATCGCGGGGCAAACTTGCCTACGGAAGACGGGGGCTCTGAGTAATTCTGCGACAGGAGTCCTCTTCTGAGGTCACCTGTGTCGGGCGACACCGTGACACACGGAGGCGAACGGACCCCTATGTCTACGAGCTCGGTCAGTGGATCCACCCCCGTGTCCGGCTTCCAAACAGATGGGCGAAGGAGACGCCCGAAAATTGTGCTTGCGCAGCAGGTTACGACAGAGAAACTGTCGGCGGCACGAGGGGAGAGCAACAGAACTTAAGCAGGCATCCGGTGTAGTCTATCAAAACACGGTCCTGTTCCTGCTCCTTGCAGTGACAGTGCCGATGCAGGGGAGCCTTGGTTGCCTCTGGATGCAGTCGCCCCGGAGAAACGACTCCGCGAGACCGGCAGAATCCAGATGGGCGAGCGCCACCCTGGAAGGGCTTCGCCACGCTCAGACGCTCCCGCTGCCCGCCGTAACGTAGCTTGCAGCCCAGGCCCTGTCGCGTAGCGAGCCCATCCTCACCACCCGCAAACGGATTGGGCCGACTTCCGCCGCGCACGATGTTTCTGTTCTTTTCTACCCTCGCTGGAGCGATATTCTTCGCGCTGCTCGTCTGGGTAGGTGCCACAGTGTACCGGATCTACTACCCGAACCGTCCCCGCCCCTTCGAGGAGCATCCCGTCGTTCGGCGAGAGCAAGCGGCGGCTCAAGGGGAGCGCGTCCCTGTTGGCGTCCGCGAGATTCGTGCCGACCAGCGCCGGAGGCAGCGGAAGCAGGAAACAGACTTGGAGTACGTGTGGGGCGTGTCGGAGGGAATCCCGGAATCCTGGCGGGAGGATCTCTGGATCCGCCGGAACTGAACGGCTTTAGGCCTGCTCCCCTGTTCCCCCGCCGGCGGTCTCCGTTCGGCCTCATGAGGCCTCCTCCGCGATCGCATCGACCTGCTCTTTCAGGTGTGTGGCGATGGTCGAATACACGTTCTGTTTCTCGGTGGAGGCACTCTCGGCACCGACCCGGGCCGTGATGGCCTTCATGATGTGGCACGAAGCACCGTGCTGGGCCGCCACGTACGCAATTGCGTAGCCTGTGGTGTCCCGAAGGTCTGCGATGCGTTCCCAGTAGCTCCGCTCCTCAGGGTTTTCTGTCGCGCGGTCCTGCGTGACGAGCGTTCCTTCGTGGGCGAGGTCAAAGGGAGCGTTGAGGGGCATACGGGGGTACGAGGGCGATTCTAGGTCCACTCGATCACCCTCCAGAACAGACGTTACCTCAACTAGGGTCTCAACCTCCATGTCCTCCGCGAGCGCGACCGCGCCTCCACCGTGGAGAAGAACCTCTAGGTCATATTGTCGAAAGAGACGTTCCGTGTTGAGCGTCGCCTTAATCTTTCCGGATCCAGTCACGGCGACGACAACTTCCCCGATCCGTGCGTGCTGACCCTCCTCGATTCGGTCGAATCGGCCGCTACCGTATTGCTTGACGAAAGCAGCTGCACCTTTCGATGTAGAAAAGATAATCCCGATCATCGAACACCCTAGCTGATGAGAGGTATGATGGGCGGTCGCTGTGCACAAGCGCAATCAAACAAACTCGCGAACGAAAATCACGCACCGAATGAAGGTAATTGAGCATCTTGACCGAGCCACAGAACCACTCATCTCCTACGAGATTATCCCTCCGAAACGGGGGGGCTCCGCCGAGCAAATTCTCGATGTCGTGGATCAGTTGATGCCGTTCAACCCACCGTTCATCGACGTGACGAGCCACTCGGCGGAGGTCTCCTACGAACAGAAGGACGATGGAACTTGGCAGCGATGCGTGAAGCGCAAACGCCCCGGCACGATCGGGCTCTGCGCCGCGATCGAGGCCCGGTTTGGGATCGACACGGTTCCACACCTCCTGTGCAAAGGGTTTACGCGGGAGGAGACCGAGGATGCCCTCATCGAGCTCAACTACCTAGGCATCGACAATGTGCTCGCGATTCGGGGGGACGACAAGGGCTACGAGAAGTCCCTCTCCGGCAACCGGTCGCGCAACGAGTACGCCGTTGACCTCGTGCGGCAGGTTCAGGACATGAATAACGGAGAGTACCTTGAGGATCTCATGGACGCTGAACCGACCGACTTTTGCGTTGGAGTAGGGGGATACCCGGAGACGCACTTTGAGGCTCCTAATTTGGCCTGGGACATCATGCGCCTGAAGGAGAAAGTGGAGGCAGGAGCCGACTACATCGTCACGCAGATGTTCTTCGACAACGAATACTTTTTTGACTTTGTCGATAAGTGCCGGGAGGTCGGCATTGAGGTTCCCATAATCCCGGGCGTCAAGATCTTAAAGCGGAAGCAACACCTCCGGCTCCTCCCCAAGTACTTTCATACCGAGATCCCAGAAGAGCTTGCCGCGGAGGTGGATGCTGCCGATCCTGAAGACGTCGAGAACATCGGGGTAGAGTGGGCCATTCGGCAAACCAGAGAGCTGATGGACGCAGGCGTCCCCTGCATCCACTTCTACATCATGTCGAGTGCCGAAACGGTCAAGAAGGTTGTAGACCCGCTGCATGAGATGGCATAGCTTCCGTCGGAGAACTCCGTACGCAGGAATGGGCCCAGCACCGATCACCGGCGCTGGGCCCATTCGCATGTCTGGGGGCGCAGGGCTTACCGGTGCGCGTCCTTGTCCTTGCTGCGCAGTTTCGACTTGTATTTCTCAAGCTGGCGCCGGAGCTGATCGACGCAGAGGTTGATTGCCTCCTCATGACTGCTTCCCGAATCTCCGGCCGAGAGCTGCTTCTGATAGACCTCGATGTTGATTTGAGCAGTTTTGTTCTCCGCCGGGGAGTTGTCCTCCCCGAGGATAACGTGAGCGCTGACAATTCCGTCGTAGAACTGCTCAAGCTTTGCGGTTCGGCTCCGTGCATACTCGCGGACGCGGTCGCTGACGTCTACGTGGCGAGTCGTGACTTGAGTTTGAAAAGCCATGGACTGTACCGTCTGGGTTGTGGGGAAGAACATAGGGTCTTCTGCGTGCCCCGCTCAGCGTTCGCGGGCCCTTCACATTCTACCACGTGGGTAGATGTTTCGACGAGAGAATCGTGGGCAGTCCCGGAACGCAGAAACCGGGAGGACCCGAGTGAACTATGCGGACGGGGAAAGGACCGCTTGGAGATACTCGTCTTCCCGCCTGCGCATCGTCTCCTGGCCTGACTCCGTCGCGTCGTCGTACCCTAGAAGGTGGAGGAGACCATGGATGACGTACCGGCATGCCTCCCGTTCGAAGGTGGCACTGAACTCCTCGCAGCGCTCGCGGGCCGTGTCCAGGTCCACGTACACCTCGCCCTCCACCACGAGGGAATCGGAAGCTGAAGTCTCGTTCCGGAGTGAGAAGGAGAGGACGTCAGTGTGGTAGTCGTGGTCGAGGTACGACCGGTTGAGGCGGCGCACCGTCGCGTGGTCGGTGAGAACAACGCTCAGGTGGACGAGCGTCGCGTCTTCCGCCGCCAGGACGTGACGGATCACCTCCTCAAGTACAGGCTCGTCGAGCGTCTGGGAGGGATGGTCCTGCTCGATCGAGAGTGAGTTGGGATAGGCTTCACGCACAAGAAAGGCCGGGAAAGATCACCGCAACATGTGATTCAGCCTACGGCGAGGCGTCCGCGGAGGATCCACTGTCGGGGAGGGACGGATCGACCTTGGCCGTTGGGTCGACATCGGCAGGGTCGATTTCCGTCGAAGCCTCACCGTCCTCTACGTTGGGCTCCTCCTCATCCAGAGGCACAACTTCGGGGGCGTGCAGTCCCTTCGGCCCCTCGTCCATCTCAAAACGGACTCGCTGTCCGCTCTGGAGCGTCTTAAAGTCCTCCTCCGACTGGATGTTGGAATAGTGAACGAACACATCCTCCCCGTCGTCGGGATGATCGATGAAGCCGTATCCTTTCTTCGCGTCAAACCACTTGACTGTGCTCGTCTTCATGTCGTGGGCGTAAGTCAGCTTGGTCATAAAATCACTGGCTGCCGCGGGCAACGGCGCCGAAAGAGGCGCGCCCGAGCGGCGCGATCAGACTGTGGGGGAGAAAGTATGTCTGAGATCCCCCACGTAATCGCAAGTGCGGCAGGGTTTTTCGTCTCGCAAAACCGTGGACGGCCGCGTTGAGGAATTTGTACCAAGCAAATATAGATGGAGTCCCCCCGTCTGTCAAACCACAGAGGCGAAGACGAGCGCTAGGCTCCAGCCCGAGAAGGCGCGAGCGCAGGTCTCTTCGGAATAGACACGTGCGAGGGATGCCGGAGGGCGCTGGAAGTTCCGACGGCGACTCCAGCGCACGAGAGCAGGAGACGTCCCGCTGGGCTAAAGATGTATCTTTTCCATCCCGGGGGAGAGCCTATGCCAGAAGATGAGGAGGAGACGTCCCCGCGAACGAACTTCTCCAATCCGATTTCCCGTCAGTTTGGAGGCGAGGAGGAAGGCTGCTGTTCGGGCGCACCGAAGCGGGCTCCGGGTTGGGGCGTAGGTCCTGGGGCTTGGGGAGAGACCTGTGCTGTGTCACCGGTAAGCCCGTACGCCCGGCGGACTCGCCTGGGAGCCTGGAATGAGGCCCTTGAAAGGGCCTTGTCGACCCTCTCCCTGAAGCCCTCGGTTTCTGACTTCAGGCCCATCTTGAGGTACGTAGAGCGAATCCGGCCGGCATACCGGAGAGCTAACAGGAACTGCCGCTGTGAGTTGGCCGTCGTGAGCTTGTTCAGGACGAGCGGTTCCGCCTCTTCCATGAGACTCGCAACTTTCTCGGTGTTGCCTAGAGCGCGAAAGGCGCGAGTCGTGTAGAGAATCGATTGCATGTCCCCTGGGATGGTGGAGAAAGGAACCTGCTCTGTGAAGCCGCTCAGGAGGCGTTCCGCCGTATCCGAGTGCTCCTTTTTAACCAATCGCTGGGCGGTATGCGAGAAGTGAAGGCGATACCCGTCCACCATCCGTCGCGCCCACTTGTTGTAGTACTCGGTCGAGTCATCGAGATTTTTGAACCGAAACTTCAACATTCGCTCGGCGGTCAGGCCCGGAATTACGCGTCCGAGAGTCTGGTTGTGTTTGATGGGAAGCACACGATAGGCCTGCCCCTCCAACTGGAAGTAGTTTTGGAGATTGAGCTGTCCGGAACGCGCCACCGTCACGGCGAAGTAGAAGGGGCGCTCCCACCCGTTGTTGGCGATGTTGTACAGCATGTTGTAGGCGGCGTAGTCGGCAGGCTGCAGTACGCGCACGTTCTTCCGGAACCGACGCCCCTTCAACGTCCACGTCATCGGGCTCTCAAATGCCGACGCCTTCGCAGAATCAGGGAGATATGCCCCTAAATCCTGACGCAGCGAGCTGGAATCCACGGGCAGCGTCATCTGCTGAGGCTTCCACCTCTTGTACCCAAGATTGCTGATCCGATCATCGGTCAGTGAGATCGGGAGTGGGGCCGACTCGTAGGACGCTTGGTGCTTGAGTTGCCGAATATACCACTTCGTGTTCAGCAACGATAGGTTTACGACGCGCACGTCCCGCCGTACGCCTTCTACATGCTGCAGATACCAGAGCGGATAGGTGTCATTGTCACCGTTGGTGAACAGGATGCCGTCCTCCGCGACGCTGTTTAGCATGTTGTAGGCGTAGTCGCGCGGTACATAGTTCTCGGAGCGATCGTGGTCGCCGTAATTCTGATACGTCATCCAGCCCGGTACGGCCAAAGCCACGAGGAGGCCGGTACCAAGAAGGGCAGCGAGTCGTGCGGTATTCGACAGGGTGTCCTGGACAGACTCGTAGACCATCTGTAAGATGCCCCCCGCCCCGATGCCGACCCAGAGGCTGAAGGCTAAGAAGCTACCGACATAGGAGTAGTGCCGCTCGCGCGGCTGCATCGGTGTTTGATTTAGATAGATGACGATCCCAATGCCTGTCATGAAGAACAGAACGAAGACGCTGAACGCCCGTCGCCAATCCCGGCTGAAGTGGTAGAAGGCCCCAAAAAGCCCGAGAAGGAGTGGAAGGGCAAAATAGACGTTCCGGGACTCCTTCTGACTTGGAGACTGTACGAAGCGCTCTGTCGACGAGGCGGGGTCAACAAAGGGAAGCCCCGTGATGGCGGGAGCGCCCTGCTTGTCGCTTGCTCGTCCTGCGAAGTTCCAGAGGAAGTACCGCACGTACATGTATCCGACCTGGTACTGGAGAAAGAATCCCAGGTCCGACTCGTAGCGCTCGTAGACCTTCTGGTGGCGTGGTTTTGGAGAGTAGCGCCGGGGGAAGAAGGTTTTTTCTCCGTCGCGGGGGACTCGCCCCGTCGCGTCGTTGTAGGTAACGCCTCGCAGGAGAGGGGTGTCCCCGTACTGCTCACGTTCGAGGTAGGAGATGAACTTCTCGATCGTGTCTGGGTCGTTGATGTCGATCGGGGGTTCAGTCGCGCTTCGAATGAAGACAAGGGCATAAGAGGCGTAGCCGATAAAAAGAACGGCGACGCACATGAAGGCAAGATTTGCCACGGACCGCTCCAGCTGATGGGTCTTGTACACCCCGTAGGCAATGACGAGCGCGAGAATGAGGGACGTGAGAAAAGGAGCCCCAAGGGTTTTAAACAAAGTAGGCAGCCCGAGAACCATGCCTGGATAAATCGCCAGGAACAGTGCAGAAGAGATGACCCCTGCGCCCGCGATGCGAAGCCAGCGCTGGCGAGGCGTCCAGTGCTCGCGGTCAAATTCAGTAAAGAAGACGATAAGAGCGACGAAGAAGAAGGCCAGGAGGCTCAGGAGATGCACCCCAATGGCAATCCCGAAGAGGAAAGCGATGAGGACAAGGTAGCGGTTGGCGTCGAGCTGGAAGGGTTGGCGGTCGCCCCGAAGGCGCTCCTCCTCGCTTTCTGCCGCGTGGCTCCAGCGGAGGACGAGCCACACGACCATGGCCGTGAAAAACGTGGAGAGGGCGTATACCTCGGCAATACCCGCGTTAAACCAGAACGAGTCGGTGACCGAGTAGGTAACCGCCCCAACCACACCACTGGTGAGAGCAATTACGTACTGCCCTGTTGACTGCTCGCTCAGGTCGGGCTGCCAGCGGCGAACCAGCCGGACAATGATGAGGTGCGTGAGTAGTACGGCCCCCGCGCTGGCCAGAACCGAGAGAATGTTCACGGCCAGGGCCACCGTCTCCTGAGAGGGGGCCAGCATCGAAAAAATGCGGGCCAGAAGCAGGTAGAAGGGAGCGCCTGGAGGGTGCATCACCTGAAGCATATAGGCGCTGGCGATCCGTTCACCAGGATCCCAGAAGGAGACCGTAGGGGCTACGGTCGCGAGGTAGAGACCGAGCGCCCAGAGGAAAACGAGCCCGGCGACGATGCGGTCAGTCCACTTCCTATTCATGCTGAGGCGGTTGTGCGTGGAGAAGGGAGCAGAAGAAAGAAAAGGGGAGACCCGTGGGACCTGTTACCAGTCCTTCCGAGTCGCGTCGAGGAGCGACTGAATCGTGTCCATCTTCATCTCTCCATAGTTCAACGCGAAGGCGAGCTCCCCCCTATTGTGGAAGATCCAGGTGGACGGAATCCAGGTGACAGGGAGGCTGAGAAACGAGTGTCGACGGTTTGACTCCTCGTCGCTAGGACCAAGGTCGGGTTGGGTCACCTCGACGACACGGTCGGGGATATCGTACTTGTCGAGGGTCGAGGCTCCCTTTTCGTTGTTGTTCCACACGGTCACAAAGGTGAACGTGACATTCGGATGGTTGGCGACGAGCTCCGCCCACCCGTTGGCCAGTTCGTTTTTCGAGTTCGGACACCACGGAGCCCAAAAGTGAACTACGTGCACGCCCTTCTTTCGGATGCGGTCCTGTACGAACGCCTCGGCCTTCGTGGTCGGCGTGACGGACGCGGCAGGCGTCGAGTCGGTTACCCTTGACCGCTTAGCCCACGCGGTGGCAGAGCTCGAAGCCGCGCTCGCGGTGCTGGACGAAGTATCAGTCTGCGCAAGCTGGAGCTGTCCGGCCTTACACTGTGTCGAGTCCTGTGCCTGAGCCAGGGGGGCGGCGGCCACGAAAAGGAGACTGCCCAGAAGCAAGCGGGGGAACGTCTTCACGGCGCTGGGGGGATCCGGTGAATAAGGACTGTACGGGGACGCGGGGACGATACCGTGCAGGAGAAGCCTTAAGAAACACCCTGAACGACGACAACGCACTCGCCACGCACTTTCGTACACCCAGCGAAATACGCTCGCACCTCTTCCAGCGTTCCTCGCTCGATTTCCTCGTATTTTTTTGTGAGCTCCCGGGCTACGGCGGCGGGCCGTTCAGGACCGAAGTGTTCAATCAGGTCGTCGAGCGTTCGAAGGAGCCGGTAGGGAGCCTCGTAGAGCACGATCGTCCGCGGTTCGGTGGACAGTTCCGTTAGTCGGGTCTGTCGGCCTTGCTTCTTGGGAAGGAATCCTTCGAACACGAACCGATCGCTCGGAAGAGCACTCGCTGTAAGCGCCGGGATGAGAGCCGTGGGGCCTGGGAGAGGGCAGATGTCAATGTCCTCCTCCCGGCATGCCCGCGTCAGGTAGAAGCCCGGATCGGAAATTCCTGGTGAACCGGCGTCGCTGATCAGCGCAATGTCGTGTCCAACCCGCATGCGAGCGATGAGCTCGGGGGTTTTTTCGCGTTCATTGTGCTCGTGGTAGCTGGTAGTGGGGGTGTCTACGTCGTGATGATCAAGAAGGTGCCCGGACCTGCGCGTGTCCTCGCAGGCAATCAGGTCTACCTCGCGGAGCACCCGTAGCGCCCGTAGCGTGATGTCGTCGAGGTTGCCAATGGGGGTGGGAACCAGGTACAGCACGGAAGCACGGGCAGATCACTGAGGCAGGGGACTCCGACATTGCGGAGTCAGGACTCCGACGATGTCATCCAGTTCCACAGCCGTCGGCGAAGAGGCGGCGTTGCGCCCAGATCGAGCACGACGTGGAGAAGGAGCCAGATGCCGGCCCCGGACATGATAATGTTGGCGATCCACATTCCGAACCACGGCGGAAAGAATCCCCGCTCCGAAAGTTTCTCGCCCTGAACGAGCGTGATCCAGTAAAACATGAAAATGCCGAGCGCGACGCCCCCGACGGTCGCCAGTCCGCTGCGCCGGAGCGTCAGCCCCAGTGGAGCGCCAATGAACATAAAGACGAGGCACGCGAGCGCAATCGAAAACTTCTTGTAGAGCTCAACCTTGTAGCTCCGAATCCGCTGCGTTTTCCATCCCGTATCACGACTGGTCCGCGTAATGGACGACTGCACGGACTGGGCACTGTTCAGGGCCGCAGACACGACCGACCGCTGGAGTTTGCTCCCCAGGTCGGCGAAGGCGAGGTGGGTCGTGTCCTGTAGAGGTGACGCAGAAGGAGAGGACTGCACAGAATCGGGCTCATCGGAAGAAGGGAAGAGGTCCTCGTGCACGTTCTCGTACAGCTCGCGGTACTCGCTGCGTCGCTGATGTTGTAGGGAGTCGAGCGTGCTAAGAAGCTGAGGCGTACGCATGGTTCGCGTAGTGCGGGCCGCGTCGCCCGAGCTGGAGCGTCGAAAGACAGCGTTAGACAGGTTAAACGTAATCTTGTGCCGGTCAAACGTGAGCCGCTTGTAGCGTTGGGCCTGATGGGTGGCGTCCGCCGGCAAGAGACGGTGGATCTCCCCGTTCTGGAGCGTAAGTACGAGCCGACTCCCTCCGTTCAGGGACCGAATGTGGCCACGCTCGGCCTTAATCACACCCTGTCGGTCTCGTCCCTTGGTGTAATCGTAGATGGTGACGTCGATGAGCTTGTTTGTGCCGGAGGGACGCTTCCGGACCAGAATGCTGTAGTCCTTGATGCCGTCGTAAAAGACACCGGGACGGAGCTCGAATCCGGGACGCTTGTCACGGATGTCGCTCCAGAGCTGACGCGCCCGGTGGTTGGCCTCCGGCAACATCACGTGATTGAAGTAGAGCATCCCGCCCGTGAGAAAGAGGCCGACTACCAGCGTCGGCCATACGATCTGGCTGAACGAGATGCCAGTACTCTTTATGACCGCGTAGTAGCGGGACTCAGCGAGGCCTCCGAAGGCCATGAGGGCCGCCAGCAGCACCGACATGGGCACTGCCAGCACCACCATATACGCGAGGTTGTAGGCAATAAGCTCGATGATGACCCGAACCGGAATGCCCTTGCCCGCAATTTCGGGCAGCCACCGGATGAGAAACTGCATCAGCAGCAGAAACATGAGCGTGCCAAGCCACCCAAAGAACGGACCGGGCAGTCGGCGCAGCACAAGCCAGTGAAGCCGACGCAGCATGAATCAGGCGTTCGCTCGAAGGAAAAAGCTCTCTCTATCGCAGTGGCCCACGGGTAAACGACGGGCGCAAATCGCGTGTTCGAGGAGAACCAGCGGATCTTCCCGGGAGAGTGAGGATTGGGAAGACCGATTCGCCAGCACTCTGCACACAGCGCTCTCTCCCCCGATGCAGGTCGAACCATTTACGTTCAATCCGTTCATGACGAACTGCTACCTCTGCCACGACCAGGGGGAGGCAGTGCTCATCGATGCCAGTTGCAAGACGGAAGCAGAGTGTGAGAGCGTGGTTGCCCTCCTTGAGGAGCACGATCTCACGATTCGGGACCTTCTCCTCACGCACGCCCATGTGGACCACATCTTCGGGTGCCGGTTCTTCGAGGAGCGATTCGATCGGCAATTCAAAGCCCATGAGGCCACCGTGCCTTTCATCGAGCGGGCCGACGAGCAGGCGACCGCGTTTGGTGTGGACGTGGATCCGCCGTCCGTCCCAGCGACCCATCTCGCGGAGGGCGACACGATCTCCTTCGGCGACACCACACTCGAGGTCCTGCACACGCCCGGCCACTCGCCGGACTCCATCACTTTCGTTCACCGCGCGAGCCAACAGGCCATCACGGGAGACGTTCTCTTTCAGAACTCAATTGGCCGGACGCAGGGCCTTCCGGAAACCTCCCGGACGCAGCTTCTAGACTCGATCACCGAAAAGCTCCTTCCCCTCGGCGACGACTTCACCATTTACCCCGGCCACGGGCCTACGACGACCATCGGCCGGGAGCGCGCGCAAAACCCGTTTGTACAGGAGGCGCTACGGCAATAGAAAGGGAGAACTACGCAGTGGTGGCGGGGGCAGCAGCCTCGCGGACACGTTCGTAATGCTCCTCGTATCGGGGCACAACGCGGTCGATATCGAACGTCTCCACTGCCCGCCGCCGCGCCGCTGACGCCATCTCGTCGTGCAGGTCCTCGTCGGTCAATAGCGTCCTGGTGCATTCGGTGAGCTCATCCACGTCATCGAGCGGACAGAGGAAGCCGGTCTCCCCGTGTACGATGAGTTCGGGCAGTCCCCCCACGTCGGTCGCCACGACGGGCACCTCGCAGGCCATCGCTTCGAGGGCCGCGAGACCGAAGGTTTCCGAACCACTCGGCATGAGGAAGACATCAGCAATCGACAGAATCTCCTCGACCGGATCCTGCTTGCCGAGGAACCGCACGTCGTCGTAGACTCCGAGCTCGCGGGCCCTCCGTTCCGTCGGTACGCGATCCGGGCCGTCGCCCACCAGCAGGAGTTTGACGTTTGAGGTGCCGTTTTGCAGTCGGTGAAATACCTCGACGACCTGCCGGGCGTTCTTGACTGGGCGAAAGTTGGAGATATGGACGATGACCTTCTCCCCGTTCGGACAGAGCGCCTGTTTGAAGTGCTCTTTGTCCTGCCGCACGAAGCGATCCGTATCGATGAAGTTTGGGATGACCTCGATGTCTTTGGAAACCTCGAAGTGATCGTAGGTCTCCTGACGGAGGTAGTTGGAGACGGCCGTCACGCCGTCGGACTCGTTGATCGACCACGTGACGACGGGCGCAAACGAGGGATCCTGACCAATGAGAGTAATATCCGTACCGTGGAGGGTCGTGACGACGGGAAGATCCAGGTCCTCTGAATCCAGAATCTGACGGGCCATCACCGCGCTCGAGGCGTGTGGGAGCGCGTAGTGGACGTGTAAGAGGTCAAGGCCCACGTGCTTGGCGATGTCCACCATTTTGCTGGTGAGAGACAGGGTGTAGGGCGGATAGTCGAAGAGCGGGTAGCTCTGGACGTTGACCTCGTGGAAAAAGATATTGCCCGCCACGTGGGAAAGCCGAAACGGAAGGTCCGACGAGACGAAGTGAATCTCGTGCCCCCGTTCGGCAAGGGCCTTCCCGAGTTCCGTCGCGACGACACCGCTTCCACCGTAGGTAGGATAGCACGTAATACCGATTTTCATAGAGGCCGAGGCATTAGGAAGGTCGCGGGAAGATCGGCTTGTAGAACCTGAGGAATTTACATTTTCTCTTGGAGGAGGTTGCAGAGACGAACGCTCTCCCCGTTAGCGGATTGTAACGAACAGGAAGGGGAACTCGTCTCGTGCCTCAGGAAAGCCCCTGTAGCTGGTTCTTGGGGCGGCTTACGCTATCCCAAGAACTTCTCCGGCCACAGGAGCTCGAAGGAAAAGCGAGATCAAATGCCAGGTGAGTCCGGCAGAGGCCGTGGCAGACTTCTGCTTGCCCGACTTGCCCCTCCGTGAATCGTCTGTGCCGTGAAGTTGCGGGAACGTCCGACGCTGGCGCAGATGTGCAGGGCGGGTGAGGAAGCGAGATGTGTGAAAGATCCGCCTCCTCGTTACTTTTCGTTCCCGGAGTGCGCCCCCGCACTGTGGGCGATGCGCAGGAAGACCTGTTCCTGGTCGATGCCGGTTCCTGGTCGATGCCGGGTGGCACCCGCATCTGCACGTTTTGCAGCTTCTTATCCACTTCTCGTCAATCCACTTGAGCCTCCATGGACACCCAAGTCAAGCGTACGTTCTCTTCTGCTCTCGTTGCCCTCGCATTGGTCGGGGCCATCGCCGTCCCGGCTCGGGCACAGCTCGGAGTATCCGCGGGCCTGGGCTTCGACGCACTGAACGACATAGAGACGACCACCAACGCCAGCGAGAATGCGACTCTCGAAAACGCAACGGGGTACCATCTCGGCCTCGTTTACGACCTCGGACTTGGAGCCTTCAGTCTCCGACCGGGGCTGTTTTTCCGAAAGGTAGGAACCTACGATTTTCCCGATTCGCAGTCCGACGTAACGACCTGGGAGGTTCCGGTCGATCTTCGAGTGACTCTTCTCCCGACGCCGCTCCTCAGTGCATACGTGCTCGGCGGCCCGAAAGCAGTGTTTCCGCAGGGAGAGAATAAGTTCGACGACGCCCTCGAGGAGGTCTCGTACGTGTTCGACGTAGGAGTCGGGGCGGATGTCTCTCTCCCAGGGGCGGACCTCACCCTACAGCCCGAACTGCGGTACGAGTTCGGAGCTACGGACTACGTTGAGGACAACTTCACAATTGGGGGCACTGAATTTAAGCCTTCAGACCGAACACTCAGTGCCTTCGCGCTCCGGCTGAACGTGATTTTCTAGGGGCTCTCACGCAGGCGGGCCGGAGACGAAGCATCCGGTCGCCCACCCGTTCTGGACCCGGACGTATTCTGTCCCCGGTCCTTCGTCGAGGCGAACAGGATTAACGAGCCGCCTCCTCTGCGTTCCAGGAGGCTCCGGCGTCGGGAGCCTTGGGACAAGGTGGGGCAGTGCTACGAGACCTGTTCGTAGAACCGGAAGCGACGCTCGTCCAACACGTAGCTCCATCCGGGAGCAACGAATCGGGACCGGTCGGCCCAGTATGGGGACTGGCGTCCCTTCATCGATCGCTCGCTGTAGAAGTGCCGTGTTCGGAGGGGGAAGGGGCGGTAGACCGAGTCCGCGCGACGTACGTAGTGGGCGATCCAGAGCGCCTGCTGCCACCCTGAGAACTGAGACTCAGGGGTCAACTGCTTGAAGAACGATCGCCGGGCTGAACCAGGATTGAAGGCGCTAAACTGGTAAGGATCTAGGACTACCTCCCGGTAGGTCGAGCTGCCCCGGTATTCTGTTTGGACTCGATTGCGGATTACCCACGCCACGAGTTCCTGCTCGTGGGCCTGCTTGGTTTCCGAGTAGATCGCTCGCGCTAGCCAGAGCGTCGGCGTGTCGACCTCCGCCGGAGGCGTCATCGTGCTGGTGGACGGACGATCGGTCGGGGCGTACGCGGCCTTCAGGTGCCCGGACGGCTTCTGAGAGGGGTCTTCAGGAGAGGAAAGTGCCTTTTCGTGCTCCGCCGGGGCGATCGCTGTGAGGGCGGAGAAGTCGGTTTCTCCCGTCATTGGGACGGCCGTAAACACGAGCGTCCCGAGGGAGGCACAGAGAAGGAAAGTGCGCCTGCTCATGTAGCAGTCTGCGTTTTTCGAAGGACAAACGAGCGAGGCCCAGAGAAATGAGAGGCCTCAGAGGGAAGTGGCGCAAAAACGATGCCTAAATGAGGTTCGAACCGTCATTCAAGCTTGGATTTGAACCTCAAGGGCTCAGTCCAAGTTTCCAGTACAACGCTTGCGCAAAGTACTGGAAGATGGAGACTTAAGTATATCACCAAGGTATTCATATTTGATTTCTTGCGGCTTGACGAAGGGTTAACCGCCGCTTCGTCGTTTCTCGGGGGGACTTTCATGGGGGAGCCTCCCGCCAGATTGGACTCCAAGCAGCGCGGCAGAATGGCAATCGTCTGAGCTCATGGCTGAACTGCAAATTCTTGCGGACTCGAACATCCCCCGCGCCGAACGGATGTTTGGTCAGTTCGGGACTGTTCGGAGGAGACCGGGACCGGACATCAGTCCGGCCGACGTCCGGGACGTGGATGTTCTCCTGGTGCGGAGCGTTACGCCGGTAGGCCCCGACCTCCTGGAGGGGAGCAGCGTGCGCTTCGTGGGATCGGCCACAATTGGTACCGACCACGTGGATCAGGCGTATCTCCGGACCCGTGGCATCGAGTTCGCCCATGCACCTGGGTCGAATGCCACCTCGGTTGCCGACTACGTCGTGGCGGCGCTGCTGGAACTGGCGCGTCGAAGCGGGGCGTCGTTGCAGAATCGGACGGTGGGCATCGTGGGGTGCGGGAACATCGGCGGGCGCCTGGCCCGCCGGCTCCCCGCATTGGGCATGACGGTTCTCCGCAACGATCCTCCCCTCGCCGAAGCTGCAGAGGCGGAAGGGAGATCGCACGGGTTCGTGGCCCTTGAGGCGCTGCTCGATAGGGCCGACATCGTCACGCTCCACGTGCCCCTCAAGACCGAGGGTCCTTATCCAACCCGCCACCTCGCGGACGCTGAGTTCTTTGGGAGGCTTCAGCCGGGCGCCTGGTTTTTGAATACCTCTCGTGGAGCAGTCGTCGACGAGCGCGCCCTGCGGAAGGCTCGGACGCACGGCCCCGTGGACGCGGCGGTGCTGGACGTATGGACGGACGAGCCTACCCCCGACCCGTCCCTCATCCGGGCCGTCGACTTGGCGACACCGCACATTGCCGGTTACGCCTACGACGGGAAGGTGCGAGGTACAGCCATGCTCTACGAGGCGCTGTGCGAGCACCTTGGGGGCGAACCCCGGAAAGACGTCATGAGGGCTCCCCGTCCTGTATCGAAGGATGCGCTCCGGTGTCGTCCCCCGGATCCTCGGCTGTCGAGGAACGACTGGCGTCACGAGCTTGGGCGCCAAGCCTACGACATCTGCATCGACGATGCATCCATGCGGGCGTTGACCGAGCTTTCTCTGGAGGACCGAAAGGCAGCGTTCACAGGCCTTCGGGCGGAGTACCGGCGGCGGCGAGAAATGAGACAGCACACGCTCCCGCGATCTGCCGTTCCGCCCGAGCACGTCCGAGCCGTCGAAGAAGGACTGACGATGCATCGTGCGGGACGGCCCGCAGAGCACAGGTCATGACCGGTAGCCGTAGGAGCGGAGGAGGCGCTCTCGGTCGCGCCAGTTCTCCTGCACCTTCACGTGCAGGTTTAGGTAGACAGGCCGGTCGACGAACGCCTCGATGTCCTTGCGAGCCGTCATTCCGACCTTCTTGAGGGCTTTGCCCCCTTCCCCGATCAAGATGCCCTTGTGGGACTCCTCCATGACGATGATCTCCGCGTCCACGTAGTCCTTCTCGTCGCCGGACCGCTCCTCGTAGGTCACAATGTTCACCTGGACGGAGTACGGAATTTCCTGATGGTAGTACTGGTACACCTTTTCCCGAATAATCTCGGCGACGAAGAACCGCTCCGGGTGCTCGCTGATCATCTCCTTCGGATAGAAAGGGGGACCCTGAGGAAGGGTGTCGAGAACGAGATTGAGGAGCGTCTGCAGATTACGGCCCTCGTGGGCAGAGGTCGGAACGACCTCGTCGAAGGCCCGAAGGTCGGTGTAGGACTCCACGAGAGGAAGGACCTCATCCTGGGGAATGAGGTCCATCTTCGTCAGAATCAAAAAGGCGGGAGTCTCCCCGATCTGGTCGAGACTCTGGGTGTCGGGGTGCTCCTGGGGGGCCTCATGCAAGAAGAGAAGCAGGTCGGCGTCCCGAATGGCCCCCTGCACCTGCCCCATCATGGCCTCGTGTAGCTCGTAGCGCGGTTCGATGATGCCCGGCGTGTCGAGGAAAATGGCCTGGTGCTCAGGGCCTGAATGAATGCCGATTACGCGATGACGGGTGGTTTGCGGCTTGCGCGTCACGATGGACAGCTTCTCGCCCAGCAGCGCGTTCATCAGCGTGCTTTTCCCGACGTTGGGCTTCCCAACGATGGCCACGTACCCACTGGTGTGGTCGTCGGGAATGTCCTCGAAAAACGAACTGGACTGTTCCATGGGACCGCCGGGGATCACGAAAAGAAACGGGGACGAGAAGCAACCAACCAGAAGTCCTACGAGAGGGGCCCGTTCACGGTTGCATTCATGTCGCGAACGGCCTGGCCCAGTCCCCCGAGAATTGCTCGGGCCATCACCGCGAACCCGACAGAAACTTCGGCCACGTGTGGAACGGTCTCTTGAAAGAGAGAGAAGTTCCGGTAGTTGAGCCCGTGGCCCGCATGGACACGGAGACCTGCCTCGTGGGCCGTCCTAGCGCCCTGCGCCAGCCGCTCGGCTTCCTCGCGGCGGGCCCTTTCCGTGTCGGCCTCCGCGAAGTCCCCAGTGTGCAGCTCAACGCAGTTGGCACCCACGGCGGCGGCAGCATCAATCTGCGCCGGAATGGGGTCTACGAAGAGGCTCACCTGCTCAATTCCGGCTCCGAAAAGGCGATCTACGCGATCTTCCAGCCGCTGTTGGTGAGCCGTCACGTCGAGTCCCCCCTCCGTCGTCACCTCCTCCCGTCGTTCGGGAACAAGAGTCGCGAGGTCCGGCGCGACGTCGCAGCAGATCGCGACCACTTCCTCATCGGTCGAGAGCTCAAAGTCGAGCTTCCCCTTTACCGTATCGGCCAGGAGGTGGACATCACGCTCCGTGATGTGACGCCGATCCTCCCGCAGATGAAAGACAATTCCGTGAGCGCCGGCCTGCTCGCAAAGGGCCGCGGCGTGGACGGGGTCCGGAAAAGTCTCCTGTCGGGCATTACGGAGAGTGCCGACGTGATCGATGTTGACAAGGAGGTTGGGCACAGGAAGGCCACGCTTGTTCGAAGAAGGACGATATCGGTCGATTCCAACACTAGCCCACTGCCTTTGTTTGCGAGCGGCGGCGCTTATTTCTGAAGGTCGTGAAGAACCAACATGCAGGAATTGCATTTCGAACAAGCGCCTACTATCTTCGGGGCAGTCATTACGGTTTCCACCCCGTATCGGCCCTGAGCGTCGCTACGGACGGACTCCCCCGGTCATTTTCTCGTCATCACGCACGCAGGCTCAATGGCTAGCAATCAACTTCGCACTGGTATTCAGGTTGTTCTCGCGCTCGTTATTGTTGGGCTCAGCTATTTTCTATACCAGTCAATTACGGAGCCCTACGAGCGTATCGCGAAAAAGCAGCGTCTGCGCGAGGCCGCGCGTGATAACATGACAGATATCCGGACGGCGCTCATCGACTACGAGCGGGACAGTGCCTCCTTTCCGGACTCGCTGTCTCTTCTCGCAAAGCACATCCGCAATGACTCCGTCCTGTCCAACCGTCAGGACAGCGTATTTGGTGGCCCGGTCAATCTCGATACCCTCTTTTACTCGCCCCGAACAGGGAAGCGATTTCAATACGCGGTGAACGACACCGGGCGCTACGAAACGTACCGCCTCAAGGATCCGGGGACCGAAGATGAGATTGGCACCCTTACCGGAGACCCAACAATGACCAACCGTGCAAGTTGGGAATGAGGACCTGGACGATGGGGCTTGGCTCCCAGGTGGCCCGCGGCGGGGGGATAGGCAGTGGACTCGACGCAGGTGGGGACGATCACTATGAGCGAGCCGGTCTCGGCTGCGATTCACATTCAGGGGCCGTCACTCCGTTGCAGTGAGCTCGTATGGAAGGACTCCGGACCGAGCCTTCGCCGTTACGGGCACCGGACCTTCGAGGTCGACCTGGGTCGCGTCTTGCGGGGGGAAGCGGCGTCCCCAGAGGCGCTCGATCGGGTCGAGGCAGCGGTCGAAGAGGAGCTCGGAGGAACTGAGGCCCCGGAGATCGGCGTGGTCCTTCCCCCGATAGAGGCTTTCAGCTTCTTTACACCGATTTCGGCCGGACTCTCTGAGCGAGATCGAACGCAGCACGTCGTTCAGCAGGCTGCGCTGGTCGCCGGTGTCCGATCCCCCAACTCTCTCTCGATCACATCACAAGTCGTTCGCACCGTCGACGGGGACGACGAAGAGCCTATCGAGTGGGTCCACGTTTTGGCGGAGCCGGAGGCCGTCGATGAGCGGACCGAAGCGCTTGTGGCCGCTCTTCCTGCACGGAGGAGGAGCCACAGGGTAAGTTCGGAGGCCGCTGCCCGACTGGCAGGACATGTGGAGGTCGAAGGGGGGGCGGACACAAAATCGGAGACGTCGGGCCCGTACAGCCTGGCGGTCGGTCAGTATTCGACGCACACCGAGTACACCCTCACGCATGACCAGGCCTGGCATCACGCTCACGCCAGCCAAGATCCCCGAAGCCCTGCAAATCAGGCCTACTTCGCCGTGAGCTTCCTCAATCGCATTCACGTTCCGCTGGGGGAAATTGGGCGCCTCTACCTGTACGGAGACGAGGTAGACCGCGGCGAGCACGGCCCGCTCGAACGCGTCCTTGGCCGCTCGCCTGAGCTCCTCGATCCGTTCCAGGTCCTGAGCGAGTTCCCGGAGCGCCCTGAAGGAGACCCGGCGGTTTCGTACGTCCCCTGCATCGGGGCCGCACTCAGCAGCGCTCCTCGCTGACGGCACTCAGTGGTGTTCCACTCTTGCAGCGATGGATTTCCTGCACCTCCGTCGCGGAGCGGCGGAATCTTCTACCGTCGCAGATCCCCGCGGCCCGCCGCTCGGCAGGACGGATCTCTTGGGCGAAAACTCTCTACCATACGCATGGGGAATTCTGTGGGGACAAGGGCTTCTCTGGAATCTGTTTCATACACGTCTCGGTTTGTCATGCGGATCATTGCTGGACGGTTTGGGGGCCACGGATTGAAGTCGCCCTCGGGCCACAAAACTCGACCGTCAACGGCTCGGACCCGCGAGTCACTGTTTGGACTCGTGGATGCCCGAATGTATCTGGAAGGGGCTGAAGTGCTCGACCTCTTCTCCGGCACCGGAGCTCTTGGGCTAGAAGCGATTAGCCGAGGGGCTGCCCTCGTCACGTTCGTCGAGCAGAAAAGGGAAGTCCTCGACTATGCGCGGCAGAACGCCGAGAAGCTGGGGGTAGAGGATAGATGCATCTTTATCCGGGGCGATGCCGTCGAATACCTGCGAAACTACAGCGGTCCGGAGTTGGATCTGATTATGGCGGACCCGCCCTACGAACTGGAGGCGATGCAGGAGATGCCTGATCTCGCCATTCCCCACCTCCAGACCGACGGGGTCTTCACGCTTGAGCACAGCTCCCATGACTGGTTCGACGAGCACCCGCGCTTGATGACGAGTCGGCCCTACGGACGCACGATCGTGAGCCTGTTCCGACCGGCACTGCCGCCGGACGATCACCGAAGGGCGGATGAGGAGTCTTCGGCGACGGAACAAGCCGCTGCCTCCGACGACGCCGTCTCCCAGTCCTAATTTTCGTCCTCATGGACGCCGATTTTGCCCTGTATCCCGGCACGTTTGATCCCTTCACCTACGGGCACCGTGATGTTTTGGAGCGAGCCCTCCGGCTCTTCGAGCGCGTGGAAGTCACCGTAGGGGTGAATGCGGAGAAGGAAACGCTTTTCTCCACCGACGAGCGCACAGAACTCGTCCGCGAGTGCACCGAAGACCTGGAGGGGGTGCGGGCGAAGGCCTACGAGGGATTGATCGTAGACCGCGCGCGTCAGGTCGGGGCGGCGGCTCTGGTTCGCGGCCTCCGGCAGGTGAGTGACTTCGACGCCGAGTTCCGAATGGCCTTTGCGAACCGGAAGCTCGCTCCGGAACTTGAAACTGTGTTCTTCATGACGTCCGAAGAATACGCCCTCATCAGCTCCTCGATGGTTCGGGATGCGCACCGGTGGGACGGCGACGTCTCGAAGTTTGTGCCGCCGCCCGTCGTGGAGGCACTGAGGCAGAAGAAGGCCCCCGTGGGGTCGTGACGTCATCGTGTTCCACGAGGCCCTGTTTTCGCGCCGAGCACCCAGTGCCATTTTGGGCCCTTACCTGTTCTTCGTTTGATCTCGTCCGTTTTGCCCTATGCCCACCTCGACGACGACCCTCCGCTTTAACGACCGCGTGGACTCGATGCAGCCGTCCGCCACGCTCGCCATGAAGTCGCGGGCGGAAGAGCGACGGCGGCAGGGCCACCCCGTGGTGGCCCTCAGCGCAGGGGAGCCCGACTTCGACACCCCTGAGCCCATTGCCGACGCGGGGATGGACGCCATCCGCAACGGATTTACAAACTACACCGAAAACCCAGGGACGATGGAACTTCGGGAGGCAATTTGCCGGAAGTTCGACCGGGACAACGACCTCTCCTACACGCCGGAGCACGTCGTGTGCTCGAACGGGGCCAAGCAGTCCCTCGCACTGGCGATCCATGCGCTCTGCGACGAGGGCGACGAGGTCATTGTGCCGGCGCCGTACTGGGTGAGCTACCCTGAGATGGCTCGCTTCAGTGGGGCGGAACCGGTGGTGGTCCCGACGAGTGTTGACGAGAAGTACCGGCTTCGACCAGCGGCGCTTGAGGAGGCCATCACCGAACGCACACAGATCCTCGTCCTCTGCTCTCCCTCGAACCCCACCGGGGCGGTGTATGCCCCCCGAGAACTGGAGGCGCTCGCGGAGGTGCTTCGATCCCACGAGCAGGTCTTTGTCGTTTCCGACGAGATCTACGAACACGTGATCTATGACGCTGAGCACCGGGCATTTGCGTCCATCCCCGGAATGAAGGACCGCACGATTACCGTGAACGGGTTCTCCAAGGCGTTTGCCATGACGGGCTGGCGTCTCGGCTACATGGCTGCGCCTGAGCCGATTGCTCAGGCCGCGGCAAAAATTCAGGGCCAGTTCACCTCGGCTCCGTGCAGCATCTCGCAGAAGGCAGGAGTGGCGGCCCTGGAGATGGATCCAGAACCGGTCCACGAGATGGTCGCGTCCTTTCGGCGCCGGCGCGACGTGGTGCTTGAGCGGCTCCGCGACATCGACGGGCTGCGCTGTCCCACGCCCGAGGGGGCCTTCTACCTGTATCCGGACGTGTCGAGTTTTCTGGGGGCTGAAGCCCCCGACGGGTCGATCATCGGCGACAGCAGCGACCTCTGCTTCTACCTGCTGGAAGAACACAATGTCGCGCTCGTGCCCGGCACGGCCTTCGGAGCGCCCAACGGGCTCCGGCTATCGTACGCCTCGTCCATGGAAGACCTCGAGACCGCCCTGGATCGGATCGAGGCCGGGCTCTCTGCCCTCCGCTAGGCAGAATGTGACCTGAGAACATCGCGGCTGTTTTGTTTACGTACGCTTCTGCTTGTGGAATCGAACCAACCTTCTCGTACCGACTCCCCCGTCGAGGTTGAGCCGACCCCCTCCTCGCCACAGGCACTTTCCACACCTCAGTCAGGATCCGAACGCTACTGGCTTCACCTGCTGCTGTTTGTGCTCACCCTGGCATTTACGGTTTACGCCGGGGCCCGGTGGTCCAGCCGTCTGCTCTACTACCAGGCGCAGGATCAGACAATCTCGCTGTTTTTTCTGACCCTGAACCGCGCCTGGGTCCTTGATGGACTGCGGTACGCAATTCCCTTCCTCGGCTTCCTGACCGTCCACGAATTCGGCCACTATTTTGCGGCGCGGTATCATCGCGTGCGCACGTCCCTGCCCTACTACATTCCGTTTCCCAACGGCATCGGCACCTTCGGGGCGGTCATTAGCATTCGACAGCGCATCCCGGACACGCGCAAGCTGTTCGACATTGGGGCCGCCGGGCCCCTTGCGGGGTTTGTGGTGGCCTTCGGGGTTCTGCTCTACGGATTTGCGACCCTGCCCCCACCAGAATACCTGCTCGACCTGCCGGGGCACGAAGCCCTGAAGGCGCACATCCGGCAGCACGGCACGTTCCCGAGCACACCACCGGACTCGGGGAAAGGCACGATGGTCCTCGTCGTGGGACATACTCCCCTCTACTGGTTCCTGTCGCAGCTCTTTCCCAACGTGCCGCCGATGTATGAAATGTACCATTACCCGGTGCTCTTCGCCGGATGGCTGGGGCTCTTCTTTACGGCCCTCAACCTGCTTCCGGTAGGACAGCTCGACGGCGGCCACGTCCTCTACGCGCTGCTGGGGGACAAGTGGCATCGCCGCTTCGCGCAGGCATTCGTCTTCGTGCTGCTGGTGTCGGGCGGGGTCGGGTTCATGGAAAGAGTGCGTCCGATCCTGTATGAAGTGGGGCCGTGGGCAGGGCGCGCCTCCTGGATCCTCCTGGGCGCCATCTTCTACGGGTACCTGTATCGAATCTTCGGGGGGACGTCCCGCCGCACCCTGTTTGGCCTGGCTGGGCTTCTCGGCGGTGTGGCCGGAGCCATTGCTGTCGGGCCCACGCTTGTGCAGTTCGGCTACGCAGGCTGGCTGGTGTGGACGCTCCTCATCGTCTTTCTCGTGCGGGTCAAGCATCCGCCGGTCGCGTATCCGAAGGATTTAACCCCCACGCGCCGGGTGCTGGGCTACGCGGCCATCGCCATCTTCATTCTCTGCTTCAGCCTTCGGCCCCTCACTGTTCTGTGATGGAGATCCCCTGCTGACCCCACACGTCCAGAATTCATTGCTCCCGCATGCCCTCCTCTACATCACGCTGCCTCCTCTGGGCCCTCCTGGTCGGTCTTGTCCTGACAGGGGGGTGCGACTCGGTCCCCAGCTCCAGCCCCGAAGAGCGTCGGTCGCCTCGGGTGTCGAACTTGCAGATCGTGACCGACACCGTACGGGTGATGGAAGAAGATTCCCTCGCCGAAGTTGTGCTGGACGTTGCGGTTCGGGCCGTGGATCTGGATGGACGGATCGCGCAGGTTCTCTCGATCCTGGAGCCAGCCTCAAACCCGCGAGGAGCAGCCTCTGTCGAACTCCAATCGAGTGAAGGGGCAATTTACGCCCGTCGGATCGGCCTCACAGTCCCGCTCGCCGAGGAAATCTTCACGATCCGCGCGTTTGCGGTGGACGACGACAGCCTCACGAGCAACCAGGTGACAGGGCAGTTCCGATTCGATCCGGACGACGAGACGCGTGTCTCCCGAATCGGGAGTCGTGCCGGGGGGGCGAGAAGCCAGTTTGTACCGTCCGCGGCCCGCCTCCGTCTTTCGATTGTCTCTGGTCATCAGCGTCCACAACCATGAAACGACTCCTCGCGTGCTTCTTTGGGGTAGCGCTCATGGTTCCGACGGCAAGCGGACAGTCGGACCTTGGGGCGCAGACGCGGCAGCAACTGAAGCCGACGACCGGAGTGGTGAGCAACACGATCCGGGAGGCGGAGGCGGCGGGGGACTCGCTGTGGGTTGGCCCTTCACTCACGGTCTACGTGGAAGACGAGAATCGCTTCCTCGCCCCCGAAGATCCTACCGTTCGAGGCCGGCTCAAAGACAGCCAAAATTCTGTGCTCTCACTCGCCGCCGGGGGCGAATCATCGTCTGTGGTATGGGCCGGGCTTGCGTTCAGCGCGGCTGGCGGAGCCCTGGGGGCGGCTGGGTTTCTGGTATCTACCGATGGGGGACAGTCGTTCGAGAGCCGCCCCGTGCACCTCGATGAGCCGTCCGACACGACGATTACCTACGGCGTGTCGACGCTGTCGGCGGTACCCGTCACGAGGGAGGACACTAGCGCGCCTCAGGATTTGGCGCTCGGGCGGACCGCGGATACGGTGTGGGTGGCCGGGCGGCGAAGCGGACTTCGCTGGTCGGCGGATCAAGGGAGAACGTGGAACCGTGCCGTTCTGCCTCCCGATACGTTCCAGGTCGTCCGCCCGACGAACGAGTACAATTTCCGCGTGGGACCGGGGGGCCGTCCCGGGCTCCTGAACTACTTCGTGTACAGCGTGCTCGTGGACGAGACGGGGACCGTTTGGGCGGGCACCGCCGCCGGGGTGAATTGGTCGACTCCCGCGGACGTGGGGCCAGATGGAGATCGTACCTGGCGCCGGTTTGGGGCCGAGGGGACACCACGGGGGCTCCCCGGACAGCGCGTACAGGCTTTGGCTGAGCAGCCCCGGCCTGGGAAGCGAAATCCGATCTGGATGACCGCGGCCCGCCTGAGCAGGACCCAGCGTTCCGGGCTCGCAGTGACGCCGGACGGAGGAGACACCTTTCGGGCCGCACTTCTCGGGAAGCAGGTTAATGACCTGGCGGCCCGTCCCGAGCGGGTCTACGCCGCCGCCGCGTCGGGACTGTACGTCTCCGGCGATCAGGGACGAACGTGGCGCAGCATCGAGGACTTCAGGCTTCAGGCTGAGGACGAGGTCCTGCCTACCGATTCGACCTTTGCTGTAGAGTCAACCCCTTCTGCCCTCTGGGTCGGGACCGACGAGGGACTCCTGCGTCTCGATCGTGCCGACGAGCCGCGCCTGCTCCCCGACGATCCCGGAGCCACGCTGCCTGCCTGGCAGCTCTTCCGCACCGACATTCCCGTGAATCCCGAAAATCCCACCGAGCGGGTCCCAGACGTTGAGACGTATGCGTACCCGAATCCGTTTGTCCCGTCTCGAGACCAGGTGGTCCGCATCGTGTACGAGGTCCCGGAGCCGCAGACAGTCGAGGTCAACATCTACGACTTCTCAATGAACCGGGTGCGAACCCTCCGCGAGCAAGAGTCGGCGGGCCGGCAGGAGATCTCGTGGGATGGAACGGGCGAAGGCGGGCTTCGTCTGCCGACGGGTACGTACCTGTACACGGTTGAGCTCGGCGGAGCGACGGTTCGGGGAAAAATTGTGCTCTCGAACTGACCGCCTCGGCGTCGGAGAGGACGCCGTATCGACACTCTCCCCATCAGTTTTATTGACCGTATGCACGTCTCGTCGAACAGGCCGCCGCACGACTGGGGGAAGCGAACGCTCTTTGTGCTCGTTCTTCTGGGGGTGAGCGTTGGGATGAGTGTGGGCCCGTCGTCCGCCGTCGGTCAGGACACTGGGGCAGGAGCTTTCTCGCGTCTTGGGTTTGGCGCCCGCGGCATTGCCCTCGGCAACGCCCTCGTGGCCGACTACTCGTCCGACGCGAGTCCCCATTACAATCCCGCCCTTCTGCCGGCCACCGACAGCCAGCGCGTGTCAATATCGGCGGCGCTCCTCTCCTTCGACCGGGAATTGCAGTTCCTTGAGTTTACAGCCCCGCTTGGTCCCTCGGCGGGGGTCGGATTGAGCTTTACCCACGCGGGCGTCAGTAACATTGACGGCCGCGACCAGGACGGGTACCACACCGAAACCCTCTCCACCGACGAGTTTGCCCTTTCTCTGGCATTCGGAAACCGCTTCGCAGACTGGCTCTCGGTGGGCGTGGCCCTCACGCTGTATCAGTCCAACTTCATCTCCGCGGTGGACCCGGCTCGGGGACTGGGGGTAGACGCTGGGGTGGGCGTGCAGGCGACTGACCAGCTGTACCTGGCCGGTGCCGTCAACGACCTGCTCGCGAAGCACGAATGGAACGCCTCTGCAATCGGGGGAAGCAGCCATACTGACCGGTTTCCCGTTCGGGTGCGTCTCGGGGCCAGCTACGCCCTGCACGATGGACGCCTCCGCCTCCTGGGCGAGATCGAATCCCGCTACACGGCCCGGGACCGACGCGTTCGCGACTTCATCGTTACCACCGGCGGGCCGTTGCGGCGCACGCGCACGGAATCATTTCTTTTCCACGACCTGCGAGGCCGCATCGGAGCGTCGTATCAGGTCATCGAGAGTCTCACAGCTCGGGGCGGAGTCGACCGCATCGGCGTGGGGGGCGTCAGCGGACTCCGCCCCAGTGCCGGGTTTGGCGTACGGCAGTCCATTGGCAACCTCGATCTTCGTCTCAGCTACACGGCCACGCTCGAGCCGTACGTGCGCACACTCATGAACACAGGCACCATCGAGCTCTTCCTGTCGGGAGAGTAGGCGGGACGCCTCCCGCTTCGGGACGCCTGCGACTCAAGAGAGCGGTGTCTTTTCGGAGGACGCTGATGCGTGAGTGCGGTAGAGGTGCGCGACGCGCTCCGGGTCGGTGCCCAGCATGTAGTGGGTCCACAAGTATAGATTAAGAAGCTGCTGGCGCACCGGTCCGTGCCGACGAAAGCGGCGGGCCGACGTGGTAACGGCTGCATCGAGAAAGCAAAATCCGCCGTGTTCGGACAGCCGGGCCGCCAGTTCAAGGTCCTCGAAGAGAGGCCACTCCGGGAAGCCTCCTACAGCCTCGAAGGCCGATCGGCGCGCGAACTGGCCGCGGTCCCCGAAGCAGAGCCGAAGCCAGGGCCAGCGGGTGCACCAGCTGTAGAAGTCGAGCAACGGGGTAGAATCGTCGAACTGCAGGCGAAATGTACCGGATGTGGTCTCCGGATCGTCGAGGGCAGTGCGGATGGCCGACAGTCCGTCCGGGGGAAGAAGCGTGTCGGCGTGCAGAAAGAGCAACACGTCCCCGGTGGCATGCTCCGCCCCCCGATTCATCTGCGCAGCTCGTCCTGCGGGAGCCTGGAGGACCTGAGCCCCCCAGGACTGAGCGAGCGTCCGTGTCTTATCCTCCGACCCGCCGTCCACCACGATCGTCTCGAACGGGTCGTCCTGGACGTCGAGGCGGCGCAGTGTACGCCCGATGTTGGACGCCTCGTTGAGTGTCGGAATGACGACTGAGATGTGCTGCGAATGGGGCACGGCTGGTACAGTGGCGGGGACAGTGGGGAGGCATAGGGTCTAGTCGTTTGGTCCTCCGTATTGTTACCACACCATTTGTTTCATGCAAAACACCGATCCCCCGGCCTTCAGAAACTCGCTGGTATCAAGTTCAACGGGGACAAAGTCGTTTGCGCGCAGGCGCTCGTCGGTCTCCTCGCAGCCTTCCTGAATGAGAACGTGCTTCCCGTCCGGGCAGTGACCGTTGCAGGCAAGCTGGTGGCGCGCTTCGTGATCCGGGACCTCGATGGGGGTGTCAAAGAGCGACTCGATGAGAGCTCGACCCGTATCGTCGAAGGCCTCGGGGGCTACCAGGGCGTGCTCCGCATCCAGCGGGCACAGGCAGGTGTCGAGGTGGTAGTAGTCAGGGTCGGTAAGGCGGAGCAGGACGACGGGCACGTCCAGTAGTTCACTCAGCGCCTCGTACGCCTCCGGACTGGTCCGGTAGCCGTATCCGCCCCACAGCAGGCGTCGTCCCGGATGCCAGAGAGCATCCCCCATTCCTTCGAAATCGGCGTCTAAATCCTCAGGGAGCGTCTCAACGGCGTATCCCCTGTCTTCGAAAAACCGGCCGTAGTAGGGCACCTCGTCCTCTCGGTGCTCGCTATGCATGCGGCTGAGCACCACGCCCTTTGTGTTGGAAGCGGGGTCGAAGAAGGGAAGGGTCTGGTTTGCACAGAACACCATGTCGGGCAGGCCCGACTGGCCGTTGACCACGACTGGCTCTGCATCGAGGGCGGCATATGCCGCACGGACGGCCTTCCACTGCTGCCAGGCCACCTCTTTGTGCACTGTCCCCACGTTCTCCGACATGTGAGGATTGATCACGTACTCGACGTCGAAGTGGGTCGGGGTCGTGAGGACGACCCGGTTCGGGCGGGGGAGAGGCGGAAGATCCTTCAGTTGAGCGTCAAGCTCCTCGGTCGACTGGTAAACCATGGGGCGGGGAGGTCAGCAGTGAGCGGGACGTGAACGTGGAAAATAGAAAACGAGCAGGGCGAAGTCTACGACTCAGAAGTCCCGACGGGCAAACCAGTAGCCGGTGGCCCCGTAGGCCACCCCCCCGAACAGGAGGGAAGAGAAAAAGGGATACCACGACGAGACCGTGTTGCCCTTCGCAAGGGTCGACACGATTTGGGTGACCTCCGTAAAGTTGGGGAGCGTGTGGTACAGTCCCCAGAACACCGGTTGGCCCACGGGCCCGAGCGTCGGGCTGATCTGGTCGGCCGCCGCGAGGACCATCGACACGACGATAAGGCCGTAGGAGACGATGAGGCCCAGCGCGGTGCTTTCGGTCCAGACGCCCATGAGCGTGACAGCGCCGTACATCACCGCGAACATGCCCACCACGATGAGGAGGGAGAGCAGAAAGCGGAGATTCCACACGCCCGTCTTCAGCGACATAATGATCCAGACCCCGCCCATGAGGTAGAGGGTGAGCACGCCGACGGCGCTCCACACCCCCAGCACGTGCCCGAACAGGGCCTGCGTGCGGCCCACGGGCTTCGACAGCAGCAGCTCCACCCGCCCGTCCGATTGCAGGTCAGGAAAGAGGGAGGCAGACGCGAAGAGGGCCAGGAGGATGCCAATCCAGTAGGCCACCCCGGCCACGACGGACTCCACGGCGATGACCACCCGGTTGAGCGTAAGCGGCGAGGCCTCCGCGTTCCCGCCCCCGTTTTCGGGCATGGCGTCCTGGCCGAAGAGCCGAATGCCAGCGAGCGATCCCTCCACCACGTTGAGATTGAGGGCAAACGTGACGGCCAGCAGGACCAGCGAACTGATGATGAAGAGCCCCAGCACGATCTTCCGGGCCCAGAGCTCCCGGAACGTAATGAGGACAAGGCCGAGGAGGGGACGCATTGCGTATGGGCGTTTGGGCGGGTGGGTGCGCTCACCGACGGAGCGACGGTTGCAGACTCAAGAGGACGGGGGCGTGTCGACCACGTCGATGAAGTAGTCTTCGAGGGACTGGCGCAGCGGGGTGATCGACTCGATTTCGACGTCGGCCCCGCGGAGGCGGTCCAGCACGGCGTTGAGGGTGGCCCGGTCGTCGGCGTGGACGCGGTACTGGGCGAGGTCGGGATTGGAAGGGGCACCGTTCGGGGCGGGTTGGAGGGCGGTGCCCGGGTCATCCAGGAGAGCATCGGGGACGGGGGTGGCGACGAGGTCGTACACCCGCTCCACGGCGGTCAGCTCCTCCACGCTCCCCTGCCGCACCAGCGATCCCTCCCGCAGGATGGCGATCTGCGTGCAGACCTTCTCCACCTCCGAGAGGAGGTGCGAGTTGAGGAAAATCGTCTTCCCTTCGTCCCGCAGCTCCAGCACGATGTCGCGGATGGCGCGGCGCCCCACCGGATCGACGCCCCCAGTGGGCTCGTCGAGAAACAGCAGATCCGGGTCGTTGAGAAGCGCCTGCGCCAGGCCGAGGCGCTGGAGCATGCCCTTCGAAAAGGTCTTCACCTTCGAGTCGCCGCGTCCGTCCAGGTCGAGGCGCTCCAGCAGCGCGGGGATGCGCTCTTTGCGATCGGCCCGCGGCACGTCGGCCAGGCGGCCGTAGGCATGCAGCGTCTGCACGGCGGTGAAGAAGCCCGGGAAGCGATGGTTCTCGGGGACGAAGCCAATTCGTTCTCGGGCGGCCGGATCCCCCGCGGGGCGGTCGAAGAGGCGGGCCGTGCCGCTCGTGGGGTGGACAAGCCCGAGCAGAATCTTGACGAGGGTCGTCTTGCCCGCGCCGTTGGGGCCGAGGAGGCCGAAGATGGCCCCCTCCTCCACCGTCAACGACACCTCGTCGAGCGCCTGCACCGTTGACCGCCGCAGCAGGCCCGTGCGGTAGGTCTTCGACAGCGACGAGACGGAGAGGGCAGGCATGAAGACGGGTCCTTATTTGCTCTCGTCGGACGCCGACGCGTCGGAGGTCGTCTCCTCGTCGGCGGTATCGGGCGTGCGGGGTGGGGCGTCGCTCTGGATGACATGCGTCGTGCGCTGTGGGAAGGGAATCTCCACCCCCTTCTCGTCGAACGCGTGCTTCAGACGCTGGCGCAGCTCGCGCTCGGCGGCGAACTGCTCCCCTGGCTTCACGCGCACGACCACCCGCGCGGTCACAGACGAGTCGCCAAAGTCCATCAGCCCCTGCACCTGCGGCGATTCGTCGAGCACGATGTCCTCATGCTCCACCGCCCACTCGTTGGCCACTCGCTCCATGACCGGCAGGATGGCGTCCACGTCCTGCCCGTAGCTCAGGCCCACGGGCACGATGGCGCGGGCCCACTGCACGCTCTTATTGCCGAAGATGCGCACCTCCCCGGCCGGAATCATCACCAGCTCGCCGTCGAACTTCCGCAGCTTGATGAGTCGCACCCCGATCTCCTCGACGGTGCCCGTGTGGCCGTTGATCGTCACGAGGTCGCCGACGTGCAGGATGTCGTCGAAGAGCAGAAAGACGCCGCCGATGACGTCCTTGACGAGCGTCTGCGCCCCAAACCCGATGGCGAGGCCCGCGATGCCCGCAGTGGCGAGGAGGGCGCCAATGTCGAGCCCCACTTCACTGAGAACCATAATGCCCGCGACGGCCCACACGGCGTAGCCCGCAATGGACTGGAGCAAGTTGCCGAGGGTGACGGCCCGCTGTCGCTTCGGATCCGTCGGCGGGAGGTCTTCGACCCGAGAAATCCACTGCTGCGTGCCCCGCCGGACCAGTGCCAGGATAAGGGCCGCGAGGCCGAGGATGACGACGATCCGCACCGCCCCCAGGAGAAGAACTCGCAGGCTAAGCGATTGAATCCAGACCTGCGGGTCGGCCTGCAGGAGTAGGGACGGGCCCAAGAGAACAGGGGAGAACAGAGCCGGGTGCTGCACAGAGAGGGGGGCGGTCATGCGTCCGAGAGGGCGTCGATGCCGGGGAGGGAGCCGCCTTCGAGGAAGGTGAGCAGGGCGCCGCCACCGGTAGAGACGTGGCTGATGCGGTCGGTGCACCCAGATTGACCGAGGGCCGACACCGAGTCGCCCCCGCCAACCACAGAGAATGCGCCGTCGTCGGTGGCGTCGGCCACAGCGTGAGCAATGGCCATAGTGCCCTCCGCAAACGGCTCGTGCTCGAACACGCCCATCGGCCCGTTCCACACCACGGTTGCTGCTCCGTCGAGGGCGTCCCGATACGTCTCAATGGTGGACGGGCCAATGTCGAGGCCCATCTGGTCTTCAGGAATATCGCCCTCGACGACAGAGGCCGACGCCTCGGCCTCCGGCGCGTCGGCCACGACGTGGTCGCTCGGCAGCATAATGGCGTGCTCGGCGGCATCGTAAAGGGACTGGGCCGTGTCCAAACGGTCCGCCTCAACGCGAGAGGCGCCTACCTCGCGCCCGAGCGCCTCAAGGAAGGTAAAGCTCATGGCCCCTCCTACAAGCACGCGGTCTGCGGTCTCGGAGAGAACCCGAATCGCACCGAGTTTGTCGGACACTTTCGACCCCCCAAGGATGGCGATCATCGGATGGTCGGGGTGGTCGCGGACCCGGGTAAGGGCCTTGATCTCTTTCTCCATCAGGCGGCCCATCACGGCCACGTCTACGAACTCGGCCACGCCGGCCGTAGACGCGTGTGCCCGGTGGGCCGTCCCGAAGGCGTCGTTCACGTACACGTCGGCCAGACTGGCCAAGGCCTTCGCGAAAGACTCGTCGTTGGCCTTCTCGCCGGAGTCGAAGCGCGTGTTCTCCAGTAGCATTACGCTCCCGTCGCTCATGCCGTTGATGGCCTCCTCGACGGTATCGCCGACCGCGTTGCTGGAAAACCGGACACGTTCCTCGATCAAGGTCCCGAGATGGTCGGCCACACAGGCGAGACTCAAGTCCGGGTTCGGCTGCCCACCGGGACGGCCCAGGTGACTCGTCAAGATGGCTTTCCCGTCCTTGTCGAGGACGTGGCGGATGGTAGGCAGGGAGGCCCGAATTCGGGCGTCGTCCGCGACGCTCGGGGGTCCGGTGTTGGAGCCCGCAAGCGGGACGTTGAAATCTACGCGAATGAGGACACGCTTGTCACGGACATCGATGTCATCGAGGGTTCGCTTTTGCATGGGACCGTATGCAGGGAACAGGAAGGATTCGGCGGCGAGGCCAACATTTTGCTATCGGCTCTTCCCAATGTTGGGCTTGGTGCAGACGCTCCGGCGCCGGGCGAGGGCAGGACGCTCTCGGCACTACGCGGACGTCTCGACGAGCTGGTCTACGAGGTCGACGGTGCGATTCGCGTACCCCCATTCATTGTCGTACCATCCCACGACCTTTACCATCGAGCCCGCGGCCATCGACCAGGGCGCATCGTAAATACAGGAGTGCGGGTCATGGATGATGTCCCGCGAAACAATAGGGTCGTCGCTATACGCGAGCACGCCGGAGAGGGGTCCCTGGGCTGCCTCGCGAAACGCCTCGTTCACCTCCTCGGTCGACACGTCCTGCTCGACAGTCGCCGTAAGGTCGGTCACCGACCCGTCGGGCGTAGGCACCCGCATGGCCATGCCATCGAGTTTGCCGTCGAGGTGGGGGAGCACGTCCCCTACGGCCTTTGCGGCTCCGGTCGTGGTCGGGATGATCGATTCGGCGGCGGTACGGGCCCGGCGCAGATCGCTGTGGGGCCCATCCACGATATTTTGCGACGCGGTATACGCGTGGACGGTCGTCATGAGGCCGCTCTCGATGCCGAAGGCGTCGTCGAGAACCTTCACGAGCGGGGCCAGACAGTTCGTCGTACAGCTGGCGTTGGACACGACCTCCTCGTCGCCCGTCAGTACCTCGTCATTTACGCCCAACACAACGGTAGCGTCCACCTCACTCTTCGCGGGGGCACTGATTACGACCTTATCGGCCCCGGCCGTCAGGTGCATCGACGCCTTCTCGCGGGTCCGGAAGACCCCTGTTGACTCGATGACCACGTCGGTGTCCAGGTCCCCCCACGGAAGCGTGGTCGGGTCCTTCTTGCTGAAAACTGGGAACCGTTCCCCATCAACGACAAGGGCACCATCGTCCAGGCGCACGTCCCCCGGAAATTGGCCGTGCACGGTGTCGTACTTGAGCAACGTGGCCAGCGTCTCAGCGTCTGTGAGATCGTTTACCCCTACGATCTCAAAATTGTGCGCTTCACGCTCAAGAATGGAGCGAAAGCATAGACGGCCGATGCGACCGAACCCGTTAATTCCAAGTCGGATGGACATAGTGTGGACTCCAGTCTGAATTCAACGATCAAGCAAGCCGGCGGGCCGCGCGATGAATCGAGGCCCGTGCACAGCCTCAGAAAGCCTCCTGCGTGCTTGCGCACGAGGGAGCCGTAGCGCAACACTAAGTTATAAGATCCGCGAGTCAACTTAGTAAAGATCACATGCAAAAGCAGGGTCGGTGCTCGTCGGTTCGCCCCGGTCGGAAACGAACGAACGGCGGCACGTTAAACGGAATTCGGTGCGCAGCATGGGCCTGAACTCAAAAGGTTCGTCGGGGGGACGTTGTCGTTTGCTCATTCGAGTTTCGTCCATTTCAGCTACACATGACTGCTCTCCAGACGCCCGAAAAGACCTCACGCCGCAAGGAGCTTCGGAGAAACATCTTTGTCGACCTCTACGCGCGAGCTTTGCTTTTCTACGAGGATTACCGCCGCCTCGCACAGGGGATTGGGGTCGTGCTCCTCGCGCTTGCGCTCGCCGTTCCGGGCTACATCTACTACCACCAGCAGCAGGAAGAGGCAGCCAACAAGAAGCTAGGGCAAATCATATCGGTGTATCAGCGAGGCAACTACGAACAGGCCCTCAACGGCTCGGGCAGCCAGGCCGGGCTTCTCGCAATTGCTGATAACTACAGCGGCACGGATGCCGGCAACCTTGCTTCCTTCTACGCCGCCAACGCCCTCTACCAAACTGAAAAGTACGACCAGGCGCTGACGTACTTCAAGAAATTTGAGAAGGAAAACAACTTCTTCGGGGCGAGCGCCCTGGCGGCGCAGGCAAAAATCTACGAGAACCGCGGTCAGTTCCAACGGGCGGCCAAGCTGTACGAGAGGGCGGCGTCCCAGTACAAGAACGACTTGACCACCCCGCGCTACTTGCTTAGTGCAGGGCAGGCCTACGCAGAGGCCGGTCAGTACGACACCGCGATAACGGTCTACCGGAAAATCCAGGAGAACTATCCGGAGTCCGACCAGGCCACTCGGGCCAAGCGGTACTTGGCCCGCGCGAAGGTGCAGCAGAAGCAGACGTCGTCGTAGTGCCCTCGGGGACGACGACGAGCCTCCATCCCGGGCCCGCTGACGCCCCGATGTCGCGGCGAGGGACACCACTGGGGTCCGTTCCGTGAGGCATGAATCCCGACGCCGGGGGCAGGGAGGGCCTCGGGGCCCTAGCAAGTCCGTGACACACTCTGTGGATTGTCCCGCGCTTCGGCATGCCTACGATCTTAGTTGTTGACGATGAGGCGAGCATTCGCCGGACGCTTCGCGAAATTCTGGAGTACGAGGATTTTGACGTTGAGGAGGCCGTCGACGGTGAGGAGGCACTGTCGGCCCTCCGCGAGAACGCGTACGATTTGGTGATCCTCGACGTGAAAATGCCGAAGATCGACGGCATGGAAGTTCTCGAGACGATTGCCGAGGAGGGGTACGAGGTGCCGGTTCTCATGATTAGTGGACACGGCACCATCGAAACCGCGGTCGAATCCACGAAGCTTGGGGCGTACGATTTCATCGAGAAGCCCCCAGACCTCAACCGGCTCCTCGTCACTGTTCGCAACGCCCTGGACCACGGAAAGCTCGAGGTCGAGAACCGGCGCATGCGGCAGGCCATCAGTGAGCAGAGCACGGGCGACCTTCCTCCGATCATCGGGGAGAGCGCGTCCATTCAGGAGATTAAGGATACGATCGACCGGGTTGCGCCTACGGAAGCGCGGGTTCTCATCTCGGGCGAGAACGGGACGGGCAAGGAACTGGTGGCGAAGTGGATTCACCACAAGTCGGCCCGGGCCGATGAACCCATGGTAGAGGTGAACTGCGCCGCCATCCCGAGCGAGCTCATCGAGAGCGAGCTTTTCGGCCACGAAAAGGGCGCCTTCACGGGGGCTACTCAGCAGCGCATCGGAAAGTTCGAGCAGGCCCACGAGGGCACGCTGTTTCTGGACGAGATCGGGGATATGAGCCTTTCGGCACAGGCCAAGGTGCTTCGCGTGCTGGAAGAAAGTGAAATCGAGCGGGTCGGAGGGGAGCACAGCATTTCCGTCGACGTGCGGGTTGTTGCGGCGACGAACAAAGACTTGATGGAGGAAATCGAGGAGGGCCGTTTCCGTGAGGACCTGTATCATCGAATCGGTGTGATTTTGATCGACGTGCCGCCGCTGCGGGAACGCCGGGACGACATTCCGCTCCTTACAGAACACATCGCCGAGCGAGTGGCGCAGCGCAATGGACTCCCCCCAAAAACCTTCACCGACGACGCTCTCCACCGGCTCAAAGACTACGAGTGGCGGGGAAACGTCCGAGAGCTCCACAATGTCATCGAGCGCCTGCTCATCCTGGTGGATCGGGAGACGATCGAGGCTGCGGACATCGATCAGTTCGTGCAACCTGGAGTCGACTCGGAAGGCGTAGCGCAGGAGCTTATAAAGGCCTACGACGATTTCACCGACGCGCGCGATCAGTTCGAAAAGCACTTCATTCAGCACAAACTCCTTGAGCACGACTGGAATGTGAGCCAAACCGCCGAGACGATCGGGATACAGCGGTCCCACCTCTACAACAAGCTCAACAAGTACGGCATCGAGCGCGACGACTAGCGCCGTTTTCCCGCACGCCCCATTGACCCGCCCCACAGTTCCTCACTGCCGTAGTGGACGCTCCTCTTCTCGACGTCGATGGCCTGGTGAAGGAGTACGACACTGGCGGCCCCGAGCCGCTTACAGTGCTCCAGGACCTCGACATGAGCGTCCGTGAGGGAGAGATCGTGGCGGTTGCGGGAGAGAGCGGATCGGGAAAGTCGACGCTGCTTCATCTGCTCGGGGCCCTCGACCGGCCCACTGCGGGCACGGTCCGGTTCAGGGAGAACGATCTCTTCTCGAAGAGCGACGAGGAACTGGCGGCGTTTCGCAATCAGGCGATTGGCTTCGTCTTTCAGCTTCACCACCTGCTTCCCGAGTTTACGGCCCTCGAAAACGTTGCGATGCCCGCGCTCATCCAGCACCGCTCCTTGTCAGAGGTGAGGCCCCGGGCTCGCGACCTTCTGGACCTCCTGGGTCTGGCCGACCGGGCCGATCACCGCCCGGGAACTCTTTCGGGGGGGGAAAAGCAACGGGTGGCCATCGCACGCTCGCTGATGAACGAACCCGCCCTCGTGCTCATGGACGAGCCTACCGGGAATCTGGACGCCCGCACGGCTCAGCCTCTTCACCGTGAGATTGAACGGCTCAGCCAGGACATCGACCAGACCTTCGTGCTCGCTACGCACGACCCCTCACTGGCCCAGATCGCCGAGCGCGTCCTGCGCCTTGAACTGGGCCAGCTCCACGAGATAGACCCGGCCGAGGACATTATGCCGGCGGAGGCGGCCTCCCGCGGTCGAGATGCTGACAAGTCGTGACGGGGGAGTAAAACAGGGTGCGGGCCGGAGGACATCCCCGAACTCCGGGGAATAAGGTTCGTTAGGCCCTTCAGTGAATTCGAGAATTCACACGTCCAACACTGCTCCCCATCGCTACTCCCTCCGTACTTTAGCGCTTTGAGGAGTGGTAGTACCGAGCGACACTCTCTCCCCTTTCCTATGGATTCGATCGACTCTCTCCCGCTGTTTCCGCTAAGCCTCGTGCTTTACCCCGGCGAGCGCCTTCCGCTGCACATCTTCGAGGAGCGGTACAGGGAACTTACCCAGTACTGCCTGGAGCACGACGCCCCGTTCGGGATCGTCCGGGCTGATGAGAGCTGGGCTGAGGTGGGCACGACCGCCCGGATTGACCAAATCCTGAAGGAGTACGAGGACGGACGGATGGACATCGCCGTGGAGGGGGAGACTCGCTTCCGCATCGAGGAGGTTTACGACCAGCTCAGCTACTACACGGCCGACGTCACACTCGTCCAGGACGAAGACAGTGAGGTCGATCTTGAGCTGAAAGAACGGGTCATCACGCAGCACATGAAGCTCCTTGAGTTGGCCGGACGCACGGTTCGCCCCGACCTCTACGAAGACGTGGACCGGCTCTCCTTCGTCCTCGCGCAGAACGCGGTCCTCGACAGCGACCAGAAACAGGAGGTGCTCGAGTTCAGAACCGAAAACGAGCGCATCCGGTATCTCATCCACCACTTCGAGTCGGTGATCCCCCGCATCGAACAGCAGGAAGGGGTGCAGCGTCGGATCCGGTCAAACGGACACTTCAAGGATTTTCCCCCTGAAGAAGTGTAGGGCCTGTAGACTTTCGGCCCGCTGTTTTTGAGGTTGGCGGATCCGCGAGTCCCCTCATTCATCTGCGATCCGCCATGCCCCAGATTGGTCCGTATACGCTCTACCCAATCGACACTGGCCGCTTTGGACTTGACGGGGGAGCGATGTTCGGCATCGTCCCGAAACCCCTCTGGTCGAAGCGCATCGAGCCGGACGCGCAGAACCGAATTCCGCTGAGCATGCGGTGCCTGTTGCTGGCGGGCACCGATCGGCGCATCCTAATCGACGCGGGCATCGGCGACACGTTCGAAGGCACGAAATACCAGGACATCTACGCAGTCGACCACGGCTCCGCAACCCTGGAAGAATCCCTCCGGGCCCACGGATTTGGCCGGGCGGACATCACGGACGTGATTCTCACGCACCTGCACTTCGATCACTGCGGGGGCGGCACGCGCGAGACCCCTGAGGGGCCTGAGCCCACATTCCCGAACGCCACCTATCACGTCCAGAAGCGGCACTGGAACTGGGCAACCGACCCGAATCCTAAGGAGAGCGCCTCCTTTGTCGAAGAAACATTGTTCCCAATCGAGGCTGCCAACCAGCTTCATCTCGTGGAGGGCGAAGGGTCCCTGTTCCCGAACGTCGAAGTGATCCTGGTCCACGGACACACCGAAGCGCAGCAGATTGTGAAAGTGTCCGACGATGAGACCACGCTCGTTTACGTTGCCGATCTGCTGCCCACAATCCATCACCTTGCTCCCGTCTGGACGATGGCCTTCGACGTTCGACCTTTGCAGACAATCGAAGAGAAGAGAAATTTTTTAGGCCGGGCCGAGCGTTCGGAATGGATATTGTTCTTTGAACACGACCCGAGGGTCCAGATCGGCGACCTCGACCGAACCGACCAGGGGATTGAGGTGGTAGATCGACGGCCGCTTGGAGATCTGTAGGAACGCCCAGCATTGGGCCTGCAGAATACGGAGTCCTACCTCACATCTCTCGTCTATAAACTTACGTTCCGCCGAAATGGATGACCTCGAACTGCCCATGCCGGAAGAAGAGATACAGGATGTCCTATCGTCTGTCCATCACGACCTGAACAACCCACTCTCAATCATCTCAGGAAACGCACAGTTTCTTCGCGAGTTGAGCCGAGAAAAGGAACTCGACGATCAGTTCACGTCGGCGGTTCAGGATATCCAAGAAGCGACCCAGCAGATGGCTGAGGTCCTTCAGCGCCTTAACCGCTTGAAGGAACAGCTGGGAAATGGTCGATAGCCCTCATTCCCAAGGAAAATCCCGCGAGAGAAAAGCGCCCCGAAGAAGATTGCGCGAGAAACGTTCGGAGGGAGGTTACATTAGTACTCAGTGGTTGTGCATTTTATCGGTCTTGAGTACCCTACCGTTGCCCGAAGTGTCCTTTCCTACATCCACCCAGTAAGTCTATCAGATCGAAAGCGCTACAGAAACTGCACCAACTGCCGGAGCGCGAAAACATCCGGCATGAGGCGCGTTGAAGTGTTCAACGGAGGGATCGGGAAGTTTTCAGGTTTACCATCCTGTCTCCACTGATCACCGCGCCGCTCTTTCATTCTGTTCTGTACGCGATCAACCTTTATCCCTGGGTCCTATGATGTATTCTCTGTTGTCTCGCATTGCTCGCTGGTCCCTCTCGCTACTGGGGACGGCCCTCTTCGTATTTACACTTGCAGCGCCAGCCCATGGCCAGGTTGGGCAATCCTCGGCCCTCTTCCTCCGCATCGAGCCGGACAGTCGGGCGGCGGGTATGGGGAACACGGGTGTGGCCGTAGCGGACAATGCGAATGCTATGTTCTGGAACCCCTCGGGCCTAGCCTTCCAGAAAAACACGCAGGCAGGCATCACGCACTCCAACTGGCTGCCGGAGTTTAACGCAGGGCTCTTCTACGAGTACCTCGTCGGTACCTATCACGTCGACGGGATCGGGACGTTCGGGGGAAACGTCCGGTTCCTGAACCTGGGGGAGACCGTGATTCGTGATGATCAGGGCCAACGGGTAGGGAAAACAAGCTCCTTTCAACTCGCCGTCGGGACTTCGTACGGCTACCAAGTATCCGAGCGGCTTGGGCTGGGCACCTCACTGCGGTACATCCATTCGAAATTGACCTCGGGACAGCTACAGGGAACGGGCGAGGGATCAGCCTCGACATTTGCGGCGGACTTCTCGGCGCTGTACCGCACGGCTCCCTTCTCGCTGGGCGGCTCGGAAGCAACCTTTTCTGCGGGCGTGAATCTGGCGAATATGGGAGGGACGCTGGACTTCAACAGCTCGAACCCCGATAAGGACCCGATTCCAATGAATCTCCGGTTCGGTCCGGCGCTCACCATCGACTTCGATGAGTTTAACACCCTGACCCTCGCGGCCGACTTTAACAAGCAGTTGGTCAACGTTGAGCAGGAGGTAATTAACGGCGACACGGCGCGCGTCGGGGATCCGGGGTGGGTCGCGCTGTTTAAGTCGTGGGGGCCGGCGAGTGGCCAAGCCAAGGGAGGAAACGTGACGAAGCTTAGTCTCATTGAGCAGTTCACGGTCGGGACCGGTGTTGAGTACTGGTACAACGATCTCTTTGCGCTCCGGACGGGATACTTCTACGAGCATCCCGACAATGGAGACCGTCAGTTCCTGACGTTCGGGGCGGGGCTTCGGTACAACTTTGCCGGGGTGGACATCTCTTATCTCTACACGGCAGAGAATAACAGTCCTCTGGCCAATACCCTGCGGTTCTCCCTGCTGTTCGAGTTTAAGTAATAGTACGGGGGGCGGCCTCGTCCCACACATGTACGATCGCTTCTGCTCGATGCGTCCCGGTGCGCTGCGTAGCGCATCGGGACGTACTGTTTGGGGCCAGTCGGACAGCAGGG
>NZ_JBDGQQ010000110.1:0-12249 GCF_042218895.1 Salinibacter sp.
TTCCCATGTTTGTTCTCGCACAATACGTGGTGATTGGCCTCGCCGCAGTCCTATACCTGTCTGGAGCTTTCGTCTTGATCAGCGGCGGCGTGCGTCTCTCAGACTGGGGCGGCGGCCCCACCAACAATAATCCCCCTTCTATCCCCAACTCGGAGGAGAATGCAGGAATGTCTTTCGTTTCCCCCACCCGGCCCACCTACTTTTTCCCCGCTTCGGAATCGTGTGCTGCCTCCACTCCGAGCGCTACTTCGTCGTCACCGATCGGAGCACGGGAAGAAGCACCCACGAAAGGGACGACAGCCGATCAGAACCTGAGGCTAACCGGAAAGGATGCGCGCAGGCAACTCTTTCTCCAACCTGTGTGCCTGAACTGAGGAGAAGGAGAGTCCACTGAACTGAAGGCCCTCCCGGAATCCTACGCTGACATTTCGGACGTAGGGCTCTCTAGAGCCTAGACAAGGAGGTAGGCGAGACGTTGAAGACCCCCGTCGTCAAAGGACTCGACGGGAGCGTTTCAGTTGGGGAAGTTGGACATTTTGCCACCGATCGAAGGGCTTTCCAGAGGGAGATGCGGCAAGTTGAACTTGCCGAGGAGGAACCACTACCATCCCCGATAGGGTTCCACGCTGCATTTCTGCCGAGCGGAAACACGAGGCGCGCGCACAGGGCCTGGACGATTCCGGTGGACAAGCCTTTCCCTGAGCTGTCCAGGAAGGACCTCTCAAATGGCACTACGCCTCCACCTCTTCCTCGTCGAGCACCTCGTCCGGCCGCACGTCCCACAGGAGCATCGTCTCGATGTCGACGTAATCCTCCTCGACTTCCTCCTCCTCCCCATAGTCGTCGACGAACTTGTAGTCGCCGTAGGTCGAGCGCTCGAAGGGGGGAACCCGGTGCCATTCCGTGCCCTGACGGTCGACGAAGTGATCGGGGTAGGGATTCTCCACCTCGTAGCTCGGATGGTAGGAGTGGTAGGTCTTCCGCGCTTCGTAGAGGGCCGCACGGCGGGCCCCCGCCTTGGTCTGACTCTCCCCCTCCACGCTGAAGGGCGAGATGGTGATCTTGGCCGTAATGAAGCCGTCGTCGTTCTCGTAGTAGGACGGCCGCATCACTTCAAAATCGCTCGGCTCAGGATATGCACTACTTTCTTCGGCCATGGGTCGGAAGCGTTAGAGTCAACGGAACGTGCACGTCGGCGCCGCTGGCGTAGCGGCAAAAGATGATGTTCAAACTACTCAATGCGAGGGAAGATTCTCCCCCGCTCGAGTTCTCCGTTCCATCCTCGCGTAGAATTCGCACAGGGGCCCGGCGACCGAGCACTGGCCTACGATGATTCTGTTATTGTTTAAGTCCCCAGCAGCCCTTCCACAGCGGTTGTGGACGTCGATGTGGAAAACTCGGTCCGATGGATGTCGCCGCTCTCGGTAGGAAAACAATAACAGAGCCACAGGCAGCTATACAAGAGGAGTTACGGGCATGATGCTGACCAAAGGCAATTTCTGTTATGGTTCTTCGGTTCGCAGCCTCCTGTGGGTGGAATGTGGATAAAAAGGTGTGTGGGTTGCCTCCCTCATCCTGCCGTTGTGGTGCCCAGCACCAGCTGCGCATCCGGCATCTGTTTTCGTCGAGGTTCTGTGTAATCCTCTGCCCGCCGTTCGACCTGGGACGACATCGGCGGGGGAGAATGGACCCGTGCCGCTCTGCATCCTGCTTGTATCGCGCCGCGATTTCTGTTTCCACGCGTCTGATCATTCTCCCGAGTCGTCGTCCCGCTTCGAAAACGGCGAGACGCCCTTTGGGCATCCCGACGTGGAGGACGCGATCGATGGCATCTGGGAGACGATGACCGAGAGCGCCCGCCTGTTCAAGTATAGCTCGGGGGCAGGCAGCAACGGGTCAACGCACCGCTCGTCGACGGAGATGCTGGTGCGCGAGGCTGGGTCTCGGTGGGTCGATTCCCGGAGCGGGGCGCCCCATCTCTGCTGCAGGGCAGGCGTCTCGAGGAGAAGGAGCCGTTGATCCGACCGCGGCGATGCGAGCCGTCTGCGTCCGCTTTCCCTCCGGTGTTCTCCCCGCGCCACGCTGTCGCACAGGGCCCTCCTCGACCCTACAAGTTTGTTTCGCTTGGGTGGTTCGAATTGTCGAGCAGTCTTTGTAGGATGATTTAAGTTTACACTTCATGCCCACTCCTCACTCCCCCTCAAAGAAGGCGATCTCGCCACCACCCCCTGGCGATCTCGGCCCTGGGCCGTGCTGAGCCCCTTGTCCGGGGGACAGGCCAACTAAATGGAGGAGGGTCCGCCACAGGAAATTTCCTCCCGGAGACTGCCCGCAAGCCACGAGACGGGGGGACTCGCTGCCAGTGTCGGGCTCTCGATTGAAGAAGTGCCACAGATTCCATATTCATCACCTTCGAGGGTCCAACCAGCGCTCTCTGAGCCGCCGCTTCGCACCTGATTTCTCGCTATACTTTTCCCTCATGTGGCCTACGCTTCCTCCCGCGCTCACGACCAGAGCTTGTGCGGGCTTCGCCCTCCTGCTCCTCACCGGATGCGGCGCCCTGTCGTCGCTTGTGCGTTCTCCCGAACCGAAGCGGGTGCCGAAAGATACGATTCTGGTGGCCTCGAAAGACACTGTCGCTCTGCCTCCGAAAGTGGCCCGGCTCTACGTCCTGGAGTCAAAGTTCCTCTCTTCTAAGGACAGCACCCGGCGGGCCCAGCTCCTCAATCAGGCCATGGCGGAGCTGTCAATTCTGCTCCGCACACAGCCAAACGCCCTCGAGCGAGAGGCCGTCCGCACCATCTACGGCGACCTGACGACAGAGTACCGCCGCTTCCACGGGTACGCCAGCGATCCGGACTCGATGCACATGGCTCGGGGACAGATCTTTTCCGTGCGGGCTCGCCTCTTCGCGTCGCTCGAGCAGGTGGAGAACCCGCTGCTCAAGGAGCGCCCGCCCCGCCCTGAGGCGAAGGTCGAGAACGCCGAGATCCCCATGACGTCGAATCGGCTGGTGAACAAGAGCACGACCTACCTCCGGGACGACCCAAGCAAGCACGTCAAGCAGTGGCTCGAGCGCGTGCAGGTCTACGGCCCGATGATCGAGCACATCCTGGCGGAGGAGGGGGTCCCGCAGGAACTCAAGTACCTGGCCATGATTGAGAGCGGGCTCAATCCCGACGCTCGGAGCTGGGCGGGAGCCGTGGGCATGTGGCAGTTCATGCCCTCCACCGGGCGGCGATACGGACTAACCGTTAACCCGTGGGTCGACGAGCGGCGCGATCCAGAGAAGGCGACGCGGGCGGCTGCCCGCCACCTGAAGGACCTGCACGCCACATTCGACGACTGGCACCTCGCCCTGGCCGCGTACAACTGCGGAACGGCGTGCGTCCGCCAGGCCCTCCGGCGAAGCGAGACCCGCACCCCGTCGTACTGGGACGTGCACGAATACCTGCCTTCCGAGACCCAGGGCTACGTCCCCATGTTTATCGCCGCGGCCCGCATCATGGAAAACCCGGAGGCCTTCGGCATCGAGCCGCCCGAGGAGTCCGCCTCTCCCCTCGCGTACGACTACGTGCCCGTTCACGGGAGCCGGCTATCGCTCCGAACGGTGGCCCGGCTTGCCGACACCACGCGCAGCACCATCGAGTCCCTCAATCCCGAACTGCGTCGGTCCCGCGTGCCGCCGTCGAAGGAGCGGTACTACCTGCGCATTCCGCTGGGGAGCTACCCGCGCTTCGCGTGGAACTACGCCCAGCTGCCCGACGAGAAAAAACAGCCGGCCACAACCTACGCCGTGCGCCGGGGCGACACACTTTCCGAAATCGCCGTTCAGTTTGGCACGTCGACCGAGGCGCTGCGGCGCCTGAACGGCCTTCAGGGCTCGCTTATCCGGCCGGGGGACCGGCTGGTCGTGCCCGCGCAGGAATACTCGGGGGCCCTCTCCCTTTCGTCGAACGAGAGGGAGCCGATGCGGGTGCAGTACGGGATGGCCGCTCCCGTCCGCACCCTCGAGCCGATCGAGACGGCGCGCGCTCCCTCGGACACGACTGCCCCAGAGAAACCAACGTCCTCGACCAGCACCACGACTGTGGCCGCAAAAGAGGCCGAGTCCGCCTCCACCTCCCCCACGACCTACCGGGTCACTCGGGGCGACACGCTCGGCGAGATCGCTCAACGGTTCGACGTCACGGTCCGCGAGCTTCAGGCCTGGAACGGCCTGAACGGCACCCGGATCCACCCCGGCCAGCGTCTCCGCATCGTGGACTGACGGTTTTGGCGTCGGTGCGGGCGCGTGGCGGTCCCTTCCACCAGAGCATGAGCGAACCGTGGCCGCGGCGCGCAGTCGATCCGCGGCTCAACCGACGAGGGCAGCCACCTCGTCGGCCTGACGGCGGTTGTACCGGAAGGCGATCGACTTGTAGTTGATGACGTCCACGAGGGTCCCGATGAGACAGAGTCCTGCCGTAAGCAGGTACAGCAGTCCCATGCCGATCTCGTCAACGACGAAGCGATGGACGCCGGACACCCCGGCGAACCCCACGAGGGCCAGCAGCAGAATCGTCTGCGGGTCCTTGCGCCGCTCACGGTAGATCCTCGCAAACCGATCGGCCTGCTCGTCCGACATATCGTTGATGAGCTTCGCGACGTAGAGCTGCTCGTCGCCTTTGATCTCGGGCAGGTGCTGCAAAACGTTCGACATGGGTCTGGAGCGTGTGCTGAATCAGGAGCGGTGAACGTGGAGGGGACCGCCGGCGCGCCGGGCGAGGCGATGCACGTGGGTAGCGAGAATGAGGACGGCCGGCACGCCCAGGGGATGCGCCTGCACGGACGCGACGAGTTCTCCCCGGGCGAGATACGCGACGGCGTGGCCCAGCCCACAGCCAGGACAGATGGAGACCCCGACGGCGTCGAGCGGGCAGAGGCTAAACAGGTGGTCCCCCTGCGGGTCCATCGCCGCCATTGCCACGAGCCCGGCCGTCCAAAAGAGCGCCTCGAAGGGGAGTCCCATCGCCCACCGGTACGCGCGCCTGGCAATCCGCCGAAGCCTAGCGGCGGGCGTCCCGGCTGAATCTCCCGGTTCCGTCCCGTACATTGAGAGCAGCGCGTCGCGCATATCGGCGTCCGCTTCACTGTTTTTCCGATCAAAACCCCCGCTTTCCTCCCTATGCTCCGTGCGTTCCGCATCGGGATCGTGCTCTTGTGCTTCGTGTGGTGCGCCCCGATTGTTACAGCTCAGCCCGCCGAGCAGACCTCGCCTCTCTCGGTCAAGCAGATCATGCAGGATCCGGCGACCTGGGTGGGCGACTGGCCCGAAAATGTTCGCTGGCACGAAAACGGCGAGACGCTTTACTTCGACTGGAATCCGACGGGCAAATTTCCGAGCGACTCGCTCTACAAAGTGTCGCGGGACGGGGGTGAGCCGCAGAAAGTCTCCCCCCAGGAGCGGCGGTCCAACCCGCCCACGTTCGGCGGCTGGCGCCACGGCGAGCACGTCTACACCGAGAACTATCGCCGCAAGGTCTATGCCGCGGACGGGGACTTGTACCTCTACAACCGCCGCACGGAGACGCAAACGCGCCTCACGGACACTCGGGCCCGCGAGTCCGGCCCCCGGTTCGATCCGGACGGCGAGCGCGTCATTTTCCAGCGGAATGGCGACCTGTTCGCCCTCACGCTCTCGTCCGGGCTCGTCCGTCAGCTTACGGACCTCCGTCCGGGCTCTGAACCGCAGGAGGAAGAGCCGACCGCCCAGGAGAAATTTCTGAAGGAGCAGCAGACGGCGCTCTTTGAGACGCTGAAGAAGCAGAGCGAGAAGCAGGAAAAGGCCGAGGCCGCCGCGAAGCGCGACCGGCAGGCCGACGATCCCCCGCCCACCTTTCACTACGGGGACGGGCAGCTCCAACAACTCCGTCTCAGTCCCTCGGAGCGGTTCGCGACCTTCTCCGTAGAGAAGGAGCCGCCGGAGGCCGAGCAGACGGTCGTTGCCGACTACGTGACGCTCTCCGGCTTCACGAAGACGCTGGAGGCGCGGCCGAAGGTGGGCATTCCGCCGGAGACATTTGCCCTCTACGTGCAGGATCTCAAGCGCGACACGACCTACGAGGTTGACCTGCACCAGTTGCCGGGGGCGTATGACGTGCCCCAGTACCTGAAGGAGAAAGGCGTGGAGCAGGACTCCAGCGAGGCGAAGCGCGCCCTCTACAGCTACGGCCCCTACTGGAGCCCGGACGGGGAGCACGCGGTGCTCGTGGTGCGGGCCGACGACAACAAAGACCGCTGGATCGTGCGCCTCGACCCCGAGACCGGCGACCTCACGGTGCTCGACCGCCAGCACGACGACGCCTGGATCGGGGGGCCGGGCATCGGATCCTACGGCGGGCCCGGCACGGTTGGCTGGATGCCCGATGGAAACCGCTTTTACTTCCAGAGCGAAGCGACGGGCTGGAGCCACCTCTATACCGTGAACGTGGAGACGGGCGAGACGACGCAGCTCACGAGCGGCACGTTCGAGGTGTCCGACCCGCACCTCTCCCGCGACGGCGCCACGTGGACGTTCACCAGCACCGAGCACTCGCCCCACGAGCGGCACGTCTACCGGATGCCCGCCGACGGGGGCGAGCGCGTACGCCTGACGGCCGAGGCAGGGATGTACAACGCCACAGTGAGCCCTGACGGCGAGCGGCTTGGCCTGCTGTACGAGTTCACAAATGCCCCGCCGGAGGTGTACCTCCAGAACGCCACCCAACAGGCCTCAAAGACCCGGATCACCCGCTCGACGACCGAGGAGTGGGCGTCCTACGACTGGCGGGATCCGAAAATCGTCCGCTTCGAGGCGTCCGACGGCGTGCCGGTGCCGATGCAGATCTTCCGTCCCGACACCCCGAACGGCGCGGCGGTGCTGTTCGTCCACGGCGCCGGGTACCTCCAGAACGTCGTGAAGGGCTGGACCCCTTACTTCCGGGAGTACATGTTTCACAACATGCTGACGGACCTCGGCTATACCGTGGTGAACGTCGACTACCGCGGCTCGGCGGGCTACGGGCGCGACTGGCGGACGGCCATCTACCGCCACATGGGCGGGCGCGACCTGCAGGACTACGTCGACGTGTCCGGCTACCTCGCCGACGAGTACGGGATCGGCCCGGAGCGGCAGTTCATCTACGGCGGCTCGTACGGCGGCTTCATGACGCTCATGGGCCTCTTCACGGCCCCCGACGCCTTCGGCGGCGGGGCGGCCCTCCGTTCGGTGACCGACTGGGCCCACTACAACGAGGTCTACACCTCCAACATCCTCAACCATCCGCAGACCGACTCGATCGCCTACGCCCGCTCCTCTCCCATCTACCACGCCGAGGGCCTGGAGGACCCGCTCCTCATGCCCCACGGCCTCGCGGACACGAACGTCCACGCCCAGGACATCTTCCGCCTCACGCAGCGCCTCATCGAGCTCGGCAAGACAGACTGGGAGCTGGCGATTTACCCCGTGGAGGGCCACGGCTTCGAAGAGCCGTCGAGCTGGACGGACGAGTACCGCCGCATCTTGGAGCTCATTCGGACGAGCGTGGGGCCAGAGGACCGTTAAAGCGGGACAGCTCGAATCTCACGGAGCCTCTTCTTCGTGTATACCCAAAAACCTGTCCACTGCTATGAACACAGAGCACAGGCATGTCACTGTTGACACCGGGCGGAGGATTACCGTAGAAGATCTTCCCTTCCGCGAGGGCGAATCCGTAGAAGTGTTCATTGTACGCCGGTCTCCGTCCGACTCAGAGGATCCCGGGACCGCCGCTCGTCTCCGGTCGTCTCCACTCGCGGGTCTTTGGGAGGACCGTTCCGACCTTCCCGAGAGCCCTCAGTACGCCCGTTCTCTCCGGGAACAGGCCCAAAAACGACACGAGTGACCATGCTCCTTCTCGATACGGACGTGATGGTAGACATCATGAGGGGATACGGTCCGGCTCTACAGTGGCTGGACTCCGTTTCCGAAGCCACCGTTGCCCTCCCAGGCTTCGTCGTGATGGAGTTGGTTCAGGGCTGCGACAGTCGGGAGGAACAAGATCTTCTGCTTCGGGAAATCGATCAGTACCGTACGATCTGGCCTACATCGGAGACGTGTCAGCAGGCACTTACGGTGTTTGCCGAGGTCCATCTCGGCCACGGGACGGGATTATTGGAGGCCCTCATCGGCCAGATTGCCGTCGACCTCGACGAGACCCTGCAGACCTTCAACGAGAAGCACTACGCCCCCATTCCCGAGCTTGAGGTGAACCAGCCCTACGAACGAGAGCCGTAAGTTTCCGGATTTACTGTCTCAAGAATCATGTCGTCACGGGACCCCGAATCTCCCACTGAGCTCCATGCACTCAAACGGCGACTTCGTGCCGAACTTCCCCGACTCCGTGAGAAGTATGCCGTCGAGCGCTTGGCCCTCCACGGCTCTCGCCTGCGCGGCGAGGCGCATCCTGACAGCGATCTAGACATCCTGGTAGACTTCGAGAACTCAGAGGCCGGCCGGTCCATCAGCCTCTTCGATTTTCTCGCCCTCCAGTACGAACTTGAGGACCTCCTGGGAATCTCCGTCGATCTCGGGGAAGCAAGCGCACTTCAGGGACCGGCGGCCGAGGAGATTCGACGAGAGGCCGAGTATGTCTAACCCTAGCCTCCAATGAACTCTTACCAATCGCTCCAGGGCTCCTGCTGTGGCACGCAGCCAAAACACAGTATCTTGCCGATATTGACGAGGCGATGGCGGATGCCCAGCGGTTTGCGGAGGGGCATACCTTGGAGGAGTTTCAGGAGAACCGCCAGCTTCGATACTCCATCGAGCGGGCGCTCGAAATCATCGGAGAGGCCACCTCAAACGTGTCTGAGGAGGTGAAAGCCCAGGACGAAACGCTCCCCTGGCGGGAGATGCGTGGGCTGCGAAATATTGTGGCTCACGAATACCATCGCGTGGATCCCGCACGCGTGTGACGAGTCGTCACAGAGGACCTCCCGAGGACGCAAGAAAAGGTCCGAGCGCTTTTGGAGGCGATTCAGAAAGAGGGGACTGGCCAGCAGCGTCCGCGCCCTCGACGTAGCACGTCAAAACTGAAGCGTCAGCGCCGCGCCGGTCGGGGCGGCCTGCACGGAGAGCTCCACGCCCGCGTCGAGGAGCGACGCGAGGCGGCCCCGTGACGCCAGAAACGCGATGCCGTCCAGGACGAGGAGGCCCACGCCCTGCAGGATGAGCGAGGTGCCGAAGCCGCGCCACCGGCCCACATTGTCGATGCCGTAGTAACTGGCACCGAGCATCGTGGTCCCGACGGCGGAGTAGCCCACGTTCAGGCCGAGGTTGAGGAGCAGGATGTCGTGGAACTGCCGCTCTGCCGCCAGCAGGCCATCGGGTTCGGTGGGGGGCGCCCCAGCCGCAAGGAGTCCGCCCGCGGCGATGCCGACGTTCACCACGCCCCACCCCGCCGACATGGCCCCAAAGTGCCACCGGGTCGAGGTGCTGGAGCGAGACGACGCCCAGGCGAGCGCAAGCCCGCCCAGCGCATTCGCCCCACCCCACGCCGCCACGCGCCACAGGTGGGCCCGCTTCGCTTCCTGAAGCTGCGCGGACTGGGCCTGCACGAGCGAATCGGCGGACAGGGAGGCCGCCTGCGCGTACAGCGGTGGGGCACAGGCCACTGTGATCGTCGCAGTCAGTACGGTGAGCAACAGGCCCATCCGGAGGAGCGCGGACATGGGAGCGTCGCAATTTCAGTGGAGGAGAGGGTCGAGCCTTCGAGTACCTCGTGGTCGCACGCACAGCGCTCCACACAGATCGTCGCGGGACAGGTCGGCGCCGATCTGTTCCCGCTTCTTCACAGTACAGTCACACTCCTTACTGGTACCCACCCCTAGTCGGCGGTGTATTTTTAACGAGTTGCTCGCGTCGACCGACGGTCACGTTGCTTCCGTTTTTATGGACGATCGGTTCGACACCTGGAGCCGAAAGCTCCGGGCCTCCGACCGAGAGGCCTACACCGACCTGTTCGACGCGATGCATGCCCCCCTGCTCCGCTACGCCACCCGCCTGACGGATGAGGACGCGGCGTACGACGTAGTGCAAAACGCATTCGTGTCGCTGTGGCAAATGCGGGCCTCGATCGATCCGGACCGCTCCCTAAAATCGCTGCTCTACACGCTCGTCCGCAACGAAGCGCTCAACCAGCGCCGCGCAATGGATCGCCGCCAGGATCGACACGCCGCGTACTCGCCGAATCGCAGGCCCTCGCCGTCCGATCAGGTGGAGACCGATGCCCTCCAGACCCGCCTCAGGCGCTGGATTGACGACCTTCCGGAGCAACAGCGCGAGGCTTTTCGGCTCAGCCGGTTTGACGGCCTCACCCACAAGGAGATTGCCGATGTGATGGACATCGCTCCGCGAACGGTGACCAATCACGTCACGAAGGCCCTGCAGACCCTGCGGGATCGCCTCGGTGACTACCGGTCACGGGCGGACTGACGCCCCCTTAACTCTCTCAGTCCGAACTGTCCCATGAGCGCCGACGATTCCTCCGACATTCCGGACCTGCCGCCTGAGGTGCAGTCGTGGCTCGACGAGCACCCGGCGGCGGACGCTGAGACGCTCAAAGAGGTGTGGCGGCTGAGCGGCACCGTCCCTCCTGTGATGGAGCCCGCCCCGAAGCGCGTCTCGACGATACGCGAGGCCCTCCAGCACGCCACAGAAACGGATCGTCTACGCAGCGAGCCGGAGGACCCTCCGGAGCGCAACGCGACTGCATCGCGAGCCGACGACCGTTCCGCTACGAGCCCGTCTCGTCGCTGGACCGCCTGGGCAACCGGGGCAACTCTCCTGGTCCTGGTGATGGCCGTGAGCGTGTATTCCCTCGCCATCCCTGCACACGTCACGGTCCCGCCCGGGCAGACTCGGACTGTGGCCTTCGCCGACGGGTCGCGCGTCGAACTCAACAGCGGCACGACGCTCCGGTACCCTCGGTGGTGGCGCGTCGGCGTGCTCCGGTCGTGGCTCGGGCGCTCGGTTCACCTGGAGGGGGAGGCATTCTTTGCCGTGGCGGAGACCGACACGCCCTTCCGGGTCGAGACGAAAAATGCTGAGGTCCAGGTGAAGGGCACCCACTTCAACGTCCGTGCCCGCCGAGTTGACGGACATCCCGAAACTCGAGTGGTGGTGGCAGACGGGTGCGTAACCCTCGCGGCGGCCGGGAAGACAACGCGTCTCGATTCGGCTGAAACGGCGACGGTGCGCGGAACGGCCCCGCCTTCACCCGGCGAGACGGTCTCTCTCGACCGGGCGCTGGCGTGGCGGCGGGGCGGCTTTTCGTTCACCGACGCGTCCATCCGGACGATTAGTACCGAGCTTGCGCGTCGGTTCGACGTGTCCATCACCGTACGACCCGGCGTGGCAGACCGTGCCGTCACCCTTCACGTGGATACGGCCCGCGGGCCAGCCCCGCTTCTCCGGGACGTGTGCAGCGTGGCAGGCTGTCAGGTTGATTCTACGATGGACGGACTCACGATTCGGGCCGGGAGATAAGATCGCCAGCAATCCGCATCGTTCTCCTCCTGTCACGACCGGAGACTCCCTTGCACGGCTTCCCGAGACGCGCTGATCGGCGGAATAAACCAGAAGACATCTCCTCCGATTTTATTTTCTTTGAGTCGAACATTAAGTCTCTCTTTTTCTGAGTGTACCTTCGAATTACTCCACACGTCTGCATGTCCCCCTTCTCTCGTTTCTACTTCGTGCTTTTCGCAACCGGCCTGCTCCTCGCTCTCGGCGCCTGTGATGCGTTCAACGGGGATGACGGCAGTCAGCCCCCATCGGTCGCCGGGTTCTATGACACCAGTACCCTGACCGTGATGACCGACACCGGCGCCGTCGATGCACTCGCCCGGGGGACGTCCATCAAGATGAGAATCAAGCCCGACAACACAGTGGAGGACGGGGTCCTGGTCATTTCCTCCGAGTTCACGGAGGACGACGTTCAGGGCAGTCGCCGAGTTACGTTTGCCGGCACGTGGTCCCGGGTATCGGACAGCACCATCACCTTCGAGCACGACGCAGATACCTTTATTCGCGACACGCAGTGGGACGTTGAGAACGATACCCTGCGAGCAAACAACGGAGAAGTAACGGCGGTGCTCGTTCGCCAGGAGGAGGGCTCTTCCTAAGGAACTGCCCAGCGTGTCCTATTTTCCTCCAGCATCGATGAGTGGAGCGCCCTCGTCGCTAGC
>NZ_JBDGQQ010000111.1:0-4381 GCF_042218895.1 Salinibacter sp.
GGCAGAAGGGCGGGCGTGGGGCCGCGTTCGACCAGCGCCTCGTCAGAAATCTCGGGCGGCCTGGGTCCGGGCCTCGGGGCGAAGACCTCGACCATGTACCACACGCCGGTCGCCACGATGAGGGCGGCGAACGCGAGGCCCCACACACCGGCCAACCGGTGCCCGTCGGAGAAGAAGAGGCGCACGTCCTTCCACCGCCACCGGAAGAGGTTGCGGTACCACCCCTCGTAGAAGAGGATGCCCGTGGTGGCCGACCCGAGCAGGACGACGGCGAACAGGCTCACCCAGAGGAGCCCGAACGGATTGGGCACGAACATGCGCCGGTGGAACGACCGGAAGAACCGCTGGACGGTCCAGAAGTTGCCGCGCTTCTGCACGGCGCCGGTCTCCGGGTGCACCCACAGCTTTACGCTCCGCCCGGTCGGGTCCGTGGCGTAGGCAATCGCGGCGAACCCGTCGCGGCGCGGGCCCTGAATGAAGGTGACGACGTGGTTCGGATATGCGGCCTGGAGGCTGTCCGCCATCGCCGTCCAGCGCACGGTGTCGTGCTCGGCGCGCATCGCCGGATCGATCAGCCAGTCGATCTCCCAGCTAAAGACCGCGATGGTGCCGGAGAAGCAGACCACAAACAGGAGCAGCCCCAGGTTCAGCCCCAGCCACCCGTGCCAGCGAAAGAGGGTCTTGTTGGACAGCCAGTCCGGCGTGTCGTCCGAGGCCATCGTCTCGGTGCTCGTCGTCTCGTATCAGAATCAGTCCGCCCCTTCACGCATCACGTTCTCACGCCTCAAAACGTGTAGCCGATCTTCAGGAGGGCCTTCCGCGGCGTGCCCGGAAAGATCCGCCCGAAGTTGTAGCCGCCGGTCCAATAGGTCTCGTCGAAGACGTTGTCGACCGAGGCGGTGATCTTGAAGTTGTTGACCGTGTAGAAGGCGGACGCGTCCACCACCACGTAGCCGGGCAGTTGCAGGTCCTCCTCGAACGTGTTGCGCTCAGTGACGAAGTTGGCCCCGAGTCCGAGTCCGAGGCCCTGCAGGGGCCCCTGGCCGATGGTGTAGGTCGACCAGAAGCCGCCCATGTGGTGCGGGGCGTTCTCCTTCACGGTCCCCTCCTCTGCCTCCGTGGCCGCTTCGGTGATAATGGCGCGATTGTAGGCGTAGTTCGCGGTCAGGCGGAGCCCGGAGACCGGCTCGCCCGCCACCTCCAGCTCCACGCCCCGCGAGCGCTCCTCGCCGCGCTGCTCCAGCAGCTGTGGGTTGCCCGGGGCATTGGCGCTCACCAGGACGTTCTCCTTCGTGATCTGGTAGAGCGCGGTCGTGGCCGTGAGGCGGCCGTCGAGGAGCTTCGCCTTCGCCCCGGCCTCGTAGAGCCGGCTCTTCTCCGGGTCGAAGGGCCCGCCCGCCTGCGGGTTGATGATGGCCTGCGCGGACTGCGGCTGGAAGCCCTCGGCGTAGGTCCCGTACACGTTCACGTCGCCCGGCAGGCTGTACACCGCCCCGATCCGCGGAATCCAGGCGGACTGCTCGACGGTCTCGCCGCCCTGACTCGGCGGCAGAAGGTCGCGGTACCACTCGCGGCGCAGCGACAGCAGCACGCGCAGGTCGTTCCACCGGAGCTGGTCCTGCACGTAGAGCCCGTAGGTGCGCGAGCGGACCGGTTCGGTCAGCCACTCCTGCGAGAACCAGTTGGCCGTGTAGGTCGAGGGGTTGCGCCCCTCAATCGTGTAGCTCGGATCCGTGAGGCTGAAGTTGCCGACGTTGCCGCCGGGCAGGGCCACCGTGCCCGTATCGGTTGGCACCAGGAACTGCTCGTCGCCCCGGGCGCCCCACTGCGTCCGGTTGTCCTGCTGCTGAAAAAAGTCGAAGCCCACGAGCGCCTCGTGCGTCACGGGCCCGGTCTCCGCGTCGAGGGTGAAGTAGTTCGTCACGTTGTCCGTGATTCGCTCCTGCTTGCGCTTGATGAACGCGAGCTGGAGCGTCGTCGGATCATTCGGCAGAAACACGTTGCTCGTACGGTGCTCCTCCAGGTCGTGGTCGTAGCGGAACTTCATGTACGAGCTGCTGAAGGAGAGCCGGTCGGTGAAGTCGTGGGTGAGGGACGCCGTCACGTAGAAGTGCGTGTTGCGCATGTAGTCGCCCGGCTGGCTCAGCGAAAACTCGATGGGCGTGGACGTGAGATCGTCGGTCTCGTTGAAGATGGGCTGCCCGCGGTCCAGCTTTGTGTCCACGTGCGAGAACACGAGGTCCAGGTTCACGCGCGTCCGGTCGCTGGGGAGGAACGAGACCGACGGAGCGATGAGGATCGACTCGCTCCCCTGCAGGCGACGGAACGTTTCGGTATTTTCGTAGCCCACGTTCAGGCGGTAGAGCACCGAGTTGTCGTCCGTGAGCGGCCCCGTGAAGTCGGCCGTGGCGCGGTAGGTGTCAAAGCTCCCGAGCGTCACGTCCAGCGACCGCCGCGAGGACGGCAGCGGCTTTTTCGTGACCATGTTGATGGTGCCGCCCGGGTTGGTGTTCGCAAAGAGCGCTGAGGCCGGCCCTTTGATGACCTCGACCCGCTCGATGTGGGGGAGGAGGGGATTATTCCAGAAGGAGAAGCCCGCCTTGAGGCCGTTGATGAGGCGCGCTTCGAAGGAGCGAAAGCCGCGGGCCGTGTAGTCGTTGTAGCCCGAGAAGGTGTTCACGCCGCTCACGTTCTTGAACACCTCGTTCAGGCGATAGATCTGCTGGTCGTCGAGGATCTCTTTCGGAACCACCGAGAGGGACTGGGGCACGTTCTGCGTGGCCGTGGCCGTCTTGGTCGCCGCAAAGCTGTACTCGCTCATGTAGCCGGTGGCCTCCCGGCCAATGACCTCCACCTCCTGCATCCGCACGTCGGCGGCCTCAAAGGCAAAATTCACCGTCACCGTTTCTCCCGCCTCCACCGTCACGGCTTTCCGCTCGGTCGCGTAGCCCACGAAGCTGGCCACGACCGTGTAGCGCCCCACCGGTACGTCCTCAATCTCGAACGTGCCGTCCTCGGCCGTCACGGCCCCGAGCGACGTCCCCTCCAGGCCCACGTTGACCCCCTGGAGCCCCTCGCCGCGCTCGGCGTCGACGACCCGTCCTTCGATGCGGCCCGTCTGGGCGAAGCCGGGGGACGCTACACCACCAGCGAAAAAGAACGCGAGCAGCGCGACTGTATAGAAGCGAAGCGACATAGAAACTCGACCGCTGGATTCATTTATTTAGACTCGATCTAAACGATCGGCGGCAACCGCCGCAAAGTCAAGACCGTTTTCGGAGCATTCGGCGCGAGTTCATACAGGTTCGCGCCCAAAAGGAGATCGGGGGTAACGGGCACGTCCCTTACCTCATCTTCCAACATGCAGGGGCTGACGCCTTGACCCTTCGGTCCCAGGGATCGATCTTGCGTGATGCCATCCGATTCTCTTTTACCCGTACTCCTCCCCCATGCCCGACGACAAGCAGACCAAGTATCTCCTCTCCGAGTCGGAGATTCCCGAGCACTGGTATAACATCAACGCCGACCTGAAGACCCTCGAGGCCGAGCTCCCGCCGGTGCTCAACCCCGAAACGCACGAGCCGGCCGGGCCGGCCGACTTTGAGGCCATCTTCCCGGACGCCCTCGTGCACCAGGAGATGGGCACCGAGCGGCACATTTCCATCCCCGAGCCGGTGCGCGACGTGTACCGCCTCTGGCGCCCCACCCCCATGTACCGTGCCCGTCGCTGGGAGGAGCGGCTGGAGACGCCCGCCAAGATCTTCTACAAGTACGAGGGCGTGAGTCCCACCGGCAGTCACAAGCCGAATACGTCGGTCCCGCAGGCCTACTTCAACGCCGAGGAGGGCACCACGCGCCTCACTACCGAGACGGGTGCCGGGCAGTGGGGCAGCGCGCTCAGCTTCGCCACGCAGATGTACGACCTCGACTGCGAGGTCTACATGGTGCGCATCAGCTACGAGCAGAAGCCCTACCGCCGCGTGATGATGGAAACGTGGGATGCAACCGTCACGCCCAGCCCCAGCGAGAAGACGCAGGCTGGACGCGACGTGCTCGCCGACGCCCCCGACACGAGCGGGAGCCTCGGCATCGCCATCAGTGAGGCCGTGGAGCGGGCCGTACAGGACGAGACGACCAAATATTCGCTCGGCAGCGTGCTCAACCACGTGCTTCTGCACCAGACCGTGATCGGGCAGGAGACGCAGAAGCAACTGGCGCAGGCCGGCGCGGAAGAGCCGGACGTGCTCGTGGGCTGCACCGGGGGCGGCAGCAACTTCGCCGGGTTCTTCTACCCGTTCCTCGAACGCCACGTGGACGGCGACGCGCCCCTCCCCCGCATCGTGGCCGTCGAGCCCACCGCCACGCCCACCCTCACGAAGGG
>NZ_JBDGQQ010000112.1:0-6957 GCF_042218895.1 Salinibacter sp.
ACCGTCCTGATCGGCAGAGGAATCGAGGAGACGATCGCCCGCATCTCCAAAGTAATTCGGCGACTGCTGGAGCACTCTTGCCACTCCTTCTTGCCGCTTCCCCCCTCCCTCTGCTGCCAAGTTCAAGGCGTTGTTGCGGACAAGGGACTCGCCTGCACGCCGTGGGATCAATTTTCCCTCGTGCCCACGTGTGCGATGCGCCAGATGGTGCCGTTTTCGTCCCCGGACACGTAGAGCCCCCCGTCCGGTCCCACCGCGAGTCCTGTCGGTCGATGCTCGGCGTTGCCAGGGGCCCGAAGCGTATCGACGCCGGCAAAGCCGTCGGCGAATACTTCGTAGTCCCCCGATGGCTGGGCTCCGTCGAAGGGGGTAAACGTCACCTTGTATCCCTCCTGCGGGAGCGGTGCACGGTTCCACGAGCCATGCCAGGCGATGAACGCCCCACCCTGATATTTCTCCGGGAACTGATCGCCGTGGTAGAAAAGTACGTCGTTCGGTCCCCAGTGGCCTGGAAAGGCCTGAATGGGATCCTCGAATTTGTCACAGCGCCCGACCTCTTCGCCGTCACCGCCGTACTCCGGCGCGAGGACCTTCTTTTCCGCCATCCAGTCGTAGTAGCAGTATGGCCAGCCAAAGTTGTTGCCCGCATCGACCTTGAAGAACTCCTCGGCGGGCAGCTCAGCGCTTTCCGTTTGCGTGTAAAGGTCGGGGAAGAATTGGTGTAGCTGGTCCCGGCCGTGTTGCACCGCATAGAGATTGCCGACGGTGTCATTCCACGTGAGTGCGACGGCATTGCGGATTCCTGAGGCATAGCGGGCATCCGGTGAGTGCTGCTGGCCCGTTGCGTTGGCCTGATACTGCCAGATGCCTGCGTGTTGCTTGAGCTGAGGGCACGGATCCTGCCCCGGCGACCCTTTCGTCCGGGTCTCCTCCATGCAGGCATTCGAGGGGGCGCCGACATTCACGTACAGGTGGCCGTTTCCACCGAATGAAAACGGCTTTACGGCGTGCTGGCCCTGCTCCGGAAAGCCCCCGACGATGAGTTCCCTATCGCCGGAGGGCACAAGCTCACCGGGGCTTCGCTCGTACCGCCAGATGGCTGTGTTGGCCCCGAAATAGAGGTAGCCGTCGTGGAGGCCGATGCCGGTTCCGCTGCCGTCACCGAAGTACTCGGTCCGGTCGGCCTTGTAGTCGCCGTCGGTATCTCGAAGGGCTACGATGCCGGTATCATCCGCCGTGTCGCGGACCGCCGCGTACACGTCGCCGTTCTCCGCAACTGTGAGGTGGCGGGTTGTGCCGAGATCTTCAGCCACAACGGTGGCGCAGAACCCGTCAGCCAGCGTCAGGCCGCCGTCGTCCGGATCACAAACGGAGGTAGCGCCGGTCTCAGAGCTTGCTCGTTCCTGCCCACAACCGGCGAGTGCCACGACCAGCATGATTAACAGGAATCCGCTCCCGCCGGGCCTGACAGATCCGGAGCACAGCTGTACTTCCGGCATCATGGTGAATTGATGAGTCAGCGAGAAAGTACGCGAAGGGATTCACGGTCGTGCCTCAAAGGGCTGCACGGAGGAACATCACATTCTTGAAGCAACATTCTTGAAGCAGCCACTGCCCTTCGGCATGTACGCCACTTGCTGTGCAGGTGGCTACTCGGCAGGGGAGAGCGGCTCCCGTAGGAGAAGACGCCCACCGGTTGTCGTCTTCAGCAGGCCTGAACCGTCAGGACAGCCCCGCCGCCCCCGCTTCGGGTTCCAGACTCCTGTTTCTTTCCGCCTGCGCTCCCATGACCGTCGGGAGCTTACTCCCAGCGAGGAAATTATCCGCCGCGGATCGATATGCGTCCATCCTCAGCGCCCTCTTCCCCGTTCGCACGGTTGTCTGGACCTCCAGGGACCTGCCCCTTTCTCGCTGACTTCGGGAGAAGGGGCAAACAAGTGGGCGTACCGTCCTCCCGTGGAGGTTCTCGTTTCGAGACGGGCGTCCATGTGCACGCACGCCTGCCCGAACCTCCCAGAGGGACCAAAGGGGACTTACGGATTCGAATTGCCTTCGTCCTGCGAGCCGCCTTCCTGCATCGAAGAACGCTGCCGCTTCGCCTCCATCTTCATGGCCTTTCGAACACGATTCTGCAGCGTGGTGTCCTGCTGGGCCGAGCGCATGACCCGCCGCACCATCTGGGGCTTCATTCCCTTTTGCTTGGACTGCTTCTGTATAACCTGCATCTGCTTCTTCTGCAAAGCCATCCGTCGCTTTCGAAATTCGCGACGGACGTCAGCCTTCTGCGTGGAGTCCATCTTTGCCATCTTCTTCTTCATCTTGATGGCATCCTTCCGCATCTTCATCCGCTCCTTCTGGGTGGACATCTGCGCAGTGACAAGAATCTGCGCGATCTTCTGGATCTGCTCCTTGCTGACATCGGAGGAGGAGAGAAGCTTCGAAGTATCCGGCTGTGGCATCTGCCCGAACGCTGCGGGCGCACAGAGGGCAAGCGCGAGGACGAGAAGACCGGCTCGAAGTGGTGTCACTAATCGTCTAAGCATGGGGGTAGGTCGTCAGGTTGAACAAAGCGTGTGGTCAGGACGAACACTTTCGAATTTGCCTTCGAATGGGCCCTGAAAATGAAGAACTACTCCACTAAGATAATCTTGTACGGAGTGTTTCGTGGGGGGCCAGGGTTTGCCTCGACCTTCCCACTCTGGACGCTAGATTTCACGGAGACCTGCGTCTCCAAACAAAAAACGGCCCTCACCAGCCATGAGGGCCGCTTTCTAGGGTCGGGGCAGCCGGATTTGAACCGGCGACCTCGTCGTCCCGAACGACGCGCGCTACCGGACTGCGCCATGCCCCGCTTGAGTATCCAAACGTGTTATAGGGCCAGTTTTGAGTCGGGATCCGCACCGGCCTCCACAGGCCTGGCCTCTACCCGGCCGCTGAGGTGGAGTTCAATGGTTATCCACACGACAATTCGGAATTGCGAGTTGCGAGTATGGAAGGCAGATTCCTGGTTCTTTGCCCCTCTCCTCTCGCTCCCTCGTCATTGCCCGAACTCCTCGTACATCGCATCAATGAGGTCCTCGTGGCGCTCTTCGATGACACTGCGGCGGAGCTTGAGCGTTGGGGTCAGCGTGCCCTCCTCCACGGTGAATGGCTCGGCGAGCAGGCGGAAGTTACGGATCTTTTCGTATGCCGCTGCCTCCCGATTGTAGGCCGTGAACGCATCCTGAAAGATGCGCTGAACCTCATCGAGCTCAAGAAGCTCGGCGTCGGTGTAGTCGGACTGATCGATGCCCTCGTCCCGGACCCGCATCCGGAGCGACTCGAAGTCGGGCACCACCAGGGCCACAAGGAAGGGACGCCCTTCTCCGATCACAACGATCTGGTCGATCCACCCCTTGGTCTTAAACGTTTCCTCGATGGGGCCGGGATACACGTTCTTCCCGCCCTCCGTGACAATCATGTGCTTGATGCGATCCGTAATTTTGAGGTAACCCTCCTCGAAGCGGCCCACGTCGCCGGAGTGGTACCAGCCCTCTTTGTCAAAGGCCGCCCGGGTCTCCTCCGGCCGATTCCAGTACTCGCGCATCACGTTCGGCCCCTTCACCAGGATCTCCCCTTCCGGCGTTGAGATGGACGTGGGATAGTCGCTTCCACTGACCGTCCCGGCCAACTCGTCGCCGTCGAGCGGCTGGATGGCGACGGTAACCCCCGGCAGGATGTGACCCACCGTGCCGTAGCGGGGGGCGTCCATCGGGTTCACCGTGAGGACGGGGGCCGTTTCCGTGAGGCCGTAGCCCTCAATGATGGTGACCCCGGCCGCCTGGAAGAAGGTGCCAATCTCTTCGGGCAGCGCCGCGCCCCCCGACACGGCAAAGCGGAGATTGCCTCCGAGCCTCTCGTGCAGCTTTGAAAAAACGAGTCGGTGCGCGACGGCTTTTTGCATCCGCAACAGAAGACCGGGACCTGTGCCGTTCGACTGCTGGGCCTCCGCGTACCGCTCGCCCACCCGCACGGCCCACTCAAAGGCCTTTTGCTGGATGACACTGCCCTCGCTGGCCTGCTTCGTGACGCGATTGTACACCTTCTCGAACATGCGCGGCACGGAGATCATGAGGGTTGGCTGCTCCTCCCGCAGGTTTTGACTCACCGCCTCGATGCTCTCCGCATAGCTGATGGTGGCCCCGGCGGCGAGCACAGCCGTGTGGCCCGCCGTGCGCTCGAAGGCGTGGGACAGGGGCAGGAACGAGAGATGATGGTCGTCTTCCCCGAACGGCACGCGCTGGAGGGCCGCTTTCACGTTTGAGCAGAAGTTGCGGTTTGTGAGCACTACGCCCTTCGGCTTCCCAGTGGTGCCGCTCGTGTAGATGAGCGCACTCATGTCGTCGGGCGTCATGCTCTCGGCAATGTCGACGAGCTCGTCTTCGTGCTCGGTCCAGTACGCCCGCCCTTCCTCCAGGGCGTCGTCCCAGGGTGTCATGGATACTGGCGGATCGTCTGCCGTCTCACTCATCACGATGACCTCTTCAAGCTCAGGGCACCTGTCCGCGATCTCTTCAATTTTCTTGCGCTGGACCGGCACGGACACGATGCACACCTTCGCTCCAGAATCGCGGAGGATGTAGGCCACTTTGGAGGAGGGCAGCGAGGTGTAGATCGACACGTTGGCCGCCCCGATGAGCTGCGTGCCCATGTCGCTGATCGCCCACTCCGGGCGATTCTCTGAGAGCACGGCCACGCGGTCGCCCTTCTGCACCCCCTGCCGATGCAGGTAGCCCGCCAGCGCCTGCACCCGATCCTCGAGGTCCTCCCACGTGATGTCGTGCCACCCTTCGCCCCGTTCCTTGTAGCGCAGCACCGGTCGTTCCTGCCCTCGGTAGCGCTTACAAAGACGCCGAAACAGCTGTGGAATGGTGTCGAACTCGACCTGAGCGGGCATGAGTACATTCCGGGCGGTGGGAGGACGGTAGACACCGCAGCCCTACCCACAAAACGATGGGCTGTTTCTGAGCACACTGCTCCCACGCCCGAGCGGTGCGACAGTCTCCAGACTGGTCCCACCAATGCGCTCGGTCCCGAAGTGCGTGCGCTGAATCGACAGCAACTCGCAGTAGAGACGCGCCGCCCGTTCCGTACGTCCCCCGTAGCGAAGCAGGCGGACCCGCTCGTGCAGTGTTTGGGCCCGATCGGAAGGAGTGAACGGCAACTACTTCCGGTGCGCCGCGAGCGCGCCCCCGAGCAACGGCGCGGCCCTATCGTAGAGGGGGGCGAGGGCAAGCTCCCTGAAGGAGCGGTCGACCAGCTCCGAGAGGTCACTGAGAGCTACGAGGCGGAGCTGAGGCGCCTCGACGCGGAGTAGCTCCCCCCTTCCCGCATCGACTGAAGTGCCTCCGGCACACTGGGAGCAGATCCGTGCGCCCTTCCCCCCAAACTTCGTCACACATCCGCCCCCACAGCCCCGGCAAGGGACGCGTACCCGTCTTCGCTCAGCCGCTCCACGAGGCCCTCCTTGATCTCGCGCACGAGCCCTGGCCCTTCGTAGACGAGGGCTGTGTAGAGCTGCACCAGCGACGCCCCCGCCCGAATTTTGGCGTAGGCCGACTCAGCACCACGCACCCCCCCAACCCCGATGATGGGCACGTCGCCGTTGGTCGCCTGGTAGAGGTATCGTACCAGCCTCGTGGATCGGTCCGCCAACGGCGGCCCGCTGAGTCCTCCCTCCCCAATCTCTGCCAGCCGCTCGTCCGGGGCCTGCACCCCTCGCCGGTCGGACGCCGTGTTTGTCGCGACGAAGCCGTCCACGTCGTGGGCCTTCGCCACGGCGAGGATCTCCTCAAGCCGGGTGTCGAACAGAACCTGGTCGCTACGCGGAGGACTCAGCTTCACCAGGACAGGCACGGCGAGCCCCGGCACCTTCTGCTCCGATTCAATCACGGCGAGCAGTTCGTCGAGGGCCTCCGGGTCCTCGAAGGTTCGCCCGTCGTGGGTATTCGGACACGAGACGTTGAGCGTTATGTAGTCCGCCTCCGACCTCAGCTGCCGAAAGCTCGTACGGTAATCGTCGAGGGCCGCCGTCCCTAAGACGTCAGGATCGGGCGTTTTGGCCACGTTGACGCCGAGAGGGCAAGTGCGTGTCGTGCGGCCCTCCTCCAGCCGCTCCACCACCGCCTCGGCCCCATCGTTGTTGAGGCCGAGCCGGTTGACGAGGGCCTGGTCCTCCCGCAGCCGGAAGGCCCGCGGCATAGGATTGCCCGACGCTGGCTGGGCGGTTACGGACCCGGCCTCGACGAAGCCGAAGCCGACGGCCTCCCAGAACGGGACGGCCCGGGCGTTTTTGTCGGCCCCGGCCGCCAGCCCCACGGGATTCGGGAACGTAGCTCCCCAGAGCCGTTGTTTGAGACGCTCGTCCTCGAACCGGTACTGAGACTTGACGAGCGGAAGCGCCACGCGCTGCGCCACCTCAGCGGCCTGCAGGCTCACATCGTGTGCGCGCTCCGGGCCTAGCCGGAAGAGCAGGGGACGGAGAAATCGGTACATGCGCGTGGAGTATCGGCCAGGGTCGCGTGTGCCTGTCGCTACTCCATTGGACCCGGATCCATCATGCTTCGTTTCCACTTCTCCTCCGTCATCGTTCGCTCCCCAGAGAGACGGTCCTGATGTCTTGTCTCCTCTACCAGGTCGACGCCTTCACTACGACCGTTTTCAGCGGAAATCCAGCGGCCGTGTGTCTGCTTTCCGGCGCCCGCGATGCCGACTGGATGCAGCGCGTGGCCGGTGAGATGAACCTTTCGGAGACCGCGTTTCTTCATCCTCAGGAGGACGGCTCCTATCACCTACGCTGGTTCACCCCTACCCACGAGGTCGACCTCTGCGGTCATGCCACACTTGCCAGTGCACACGTGCTCTGGACGGAGGGCGTTCTTGCCCCTGAGGCTCCGGCGCGGTTCAATACCAGGAGCG
>NZ_JBDGQQ010000113.1:0-25960 GCF_042218895.1 Salinibacter sp.
TATAGGACTGCGGCGAGGCCAATCACCACGTATTGTGCGAGAACAAACATGGGAAGAGGAAAATGATAGGTGCAGAATGCCGCCTATCTCCTTCTCAAGAAGCGTGCCGAACTTGAGATACTACCGATACGACCGACTCAATGCGCGCGGGTGTCCGGCACGGTCGAAGCCGAAAAAGCCTCTGTGCAGGCTAGAGACCGTGATTTCCTGCGTTCACGGTCCCGCGCGAAGAGCTCTTTCCCGACGAGGAGCCCCTGTCCTCAGAATCGGCCCGGAGCGTAGGAGTGCTGCCCCCCGGTGCGTTTCTCCCAGGCGTCCTTTTCATTTCGAAACGATTGTCCCCAGCCGCTCCCGACGAGAGAACGCTCCGTTCCCTGCCAGAATCCGGGTTATTTTGTGGGACCGGAGCGCCGACGCCGGGATGGGGAGCCCCCTGTCTCCCCGCGGCAATTCATCCCAAGGGCGGCCGGTCTCTTCGGGGATGCCGGAGACCGTCCCGCGGTTCTGACCGAAAACGGTTCCGAAAGGAGTCAATCCGCACTGAATGGCAAGTAAGAGCCGCGCGCGTCGGAGAACGGATTGGAGCGAGCCCAAAGCTCCAGCGAGCCCCGCGGGCCGTCAGCGGACTACGGTGAGCCTGCGGGTTTTCGTCGTCTCTCCGGTGCTTAACCGGTAGAAATATGTGCCACTCGAAAGGCGGGACGCGTTGAGGGCAACCTGATGACGCCCTGCCTCCTTGCGCCCGCCGACTAAGCGCATCACCCGGCGGCCGAGCACGTCGTACACGTCGAGCTGAACCCGCTGATCACGGGGCAGCGCGTACCGAATCGTCGCCTGCTGGCGGGCCGGGTTTGGAAACGACCCATGGAGATTGACCTGCTGGATCCTCGACCGTTCGACACTGACGGTTTCGGAGAGAGACGCCAGCCCGTCGGGACCAACCCGGCGCAGGCGATACTCAAACCGCACCGCTTCGTACGAGAGCGCGGCATCCTTGAACCGAAGGGTCCGGCCCTGCCCGGTTTTCTCTCCTTGCCCGTTGACGACCCCGACCTCGGTCCAGGAGCCCGAGCCCGCTCCGCCCGTCGTGTCCGTGACGATACGACGATCGACGTGGAAGCTCGCCTCGCTTGCCTTCTGGGTCGGAACCTGCCACTGCAGATGCACGGCCTCGTCCTTGAGCGTGGCTTCGAAGGCGGACAACTCGATCGGGAACCGCTCCCCGTCTGGAGCAATCTGCAGCTCGAAGCGCGGGTGCTTCCGGGTCGAGTCGGTGCGCACGGCGAAGGTGGAGGCTGCATCAGCACTCAGGGCATGGGTCCTCCGGGTGTCCGTGTCGACGATCCGGGCGCTCCAGCCCTCCGGCAAGGACCACTGGCGCACCGCGATCGTGGCCAGCTCCGCTTCGAGTCCGTGCGTTCGGAGCCGGAGGGGAATCGACTGGAGCCCGGAGGGCCACGGTCGGCTCTCCGCGGCCTTCTCGGTGCGGGACCCATCTCGGCCCGTCCCAAGGAGGGGCAGCAGGGCGTGCTCCGCGTCGAGAGGCGTAAGCTTTGAGGCGTCGAACGAATCCCAGTGTTTCGTAGCCCGCTCGTCGAAGACAACCCGCAGGGCGTGATCCCGGCCGAGCGTGTCCCCAGCGGCCCCCCTCACGTGGAGGGCGAGTCCGAGGGAGGCGTGGCGCCGCGGGGAAGCGTCCTTTGACTTGGAGCCGCCAAATGGGACCCCGATGGTCCGTCCCCCTGGATCAAACGTGAGTGAGGTTGCGCCCTGTCCCCCACTGTAGTCGGTCCGCTCGACGAAGAAGGCCTCCCAGCCCGCAACCTTCGCGGACGACTGGCTTTCGGCGACCCACGTCCCCGCATCGGTGTCGTAGCGCTGCACTGTACTCTGAAAGCCGTTCGACGCCAGGTCCGAAAGCCCGGAGAGGTCGTAGCCGCTTGGGTAGGGATTGGCGAGGAGGTGCCAGCGGGCCGTCTGGGCCAGATCATCCACCGTCACCGGATTCGCCTCCCGCAGGTTCGGATTTCCCGCTAGACTGATCGTCGTCGACGGATCAACTGGATATGGAGACTGATCGGGGAGGTAAATGGCGTACCCATGGCCTGGGCGGAGCTGGTCTGTGGGAGAGAGTCCCCTGTAGGCTCCCGCAGGATCTTTCGACGTAGAAGCCTGATCGTCCCACTCGTAAAGCATGTATCCCCCCGACATATTGAAGTCGACGGGATTTTCTCCAATGCGGAGATCCTCCGCCTGCGCCGACGAGGCGGTCGGGAGGCCGATAAAGCGCCACCCGGCGTCCCCCCCGCTCTTCCCGGACGACCCCCTCACGCGGAGCGTGCGCGTGTAGCTTCCGATTGCCTCGACCATGTACACAGCGTCCTTCCGATACGTCCCGCTGCTTTGGCACAGCGGTTGCAGGCTGGACGCGACGGCGGAGCACTCCTCGTACTCCACGACAGCATGGTCCACAGAGTCTCGCGACGCGTCGTAGATGCGAAAGTGCAGGGAATCACCCTCTGCGAGCCCGCCTTGCGTGAGGGCATCTTGCCCGGCGACGGGAAGGGCGACCCCACTCGAATCGTTCCAGGCCGTAACCCCTACACAGTCCCCCTCCGGCGAAAATATCGCAATCGAGTCGGGCGTCGCTCCCCCGGCAAGGGAGGCATCGGTGGGCCCGACGGCGTCGGACGTCGAGGAGGGAAAGACAACGGTCGCGTTGCTCACCGCGTTCGTGGGACAAGGTGACAAGGCCTCCTCCGCGTGACCAGCCCACGGAAAAAGGAGCAGGACAGCCGTGAGGGAAGCAATCAATCGGTAGAAGCGAGGCATGGGGAGCAGCGGAAAACAACGTGGAACTGTGCTCCCTATTCTTTCGCAAAAGGTGTTCCCGGGAAATGAGGCCCTCGACCGGCACGCCCGGCGGACCTGGCTCTACGACAGTAGCGAGAGGTCCGGTTGAAAAACAGGAACAGAACCGATAAACTTTACTTCCTACCTTTGACAAAGCGCCCCGAAACGCTGGAGGAGACGGAAAGGTCTCCGGAAGTGAACTGTGGGCCGGGGCGGGACGAGGAAAAATCGTTTCTATAGGTGGCCTCTTGTTACGAATAGTAATACGTTTAAAATCGTAACGGATCGGCAGAATGTCCCCAGGCATCCAGGCAATGAGCTCGGGCGGTGAGGAGAGGTTCTGTGTCCGCTTCTTTCTCCCTGTACTCCCGCACTGAGCGCATGTGGGCGTGACTCCTCCTCCGAGGCTCCCAGGAGACGGGGGCGTGGAAGAAGACCGGGGATGCTCCAAAGGTAGATGGGGGAGTGTTTTTTCGATGACGCCCTGACGCCGAGCCGCCCCCATCATTGAGAGTGCTATTCGCAGAGGTGTTTTCGTCTCAAGAAAAGATTCCTTCTCCAGCGGAACGGTGGCCAGTCAGTCAGTGCTTGTGTCTGGTGCCCGAACCCGTGTTTAGGAAAACGACGCTGAAGCACAAGTCACAGCTGGTACCCATCGCACTTAATAGCACCTGGGACCTCACGCCGACGTGGGGAAGATCGGCAACGAACCGCCTCTTGAGAACTTGTCGAGTGAAGTCGTGGTCGGGCGAAGGTCCCTGAGTCCCTGCAATTCACAGATACACAGATCAACATGGCTCGTCTCGTGCGGGAAGGCTCTGGAAGAGATCGCTCCGGTGACGGGGACGTTGTTCGCTCCTGGGATGCGGAAACAGGCGATTTCGCCGAGTATCCGGGTGGGCACCAGGGCTTCAAAGAGCAAGCGGAACAGGCCCTTGATCTCCTTCTGCGCCGGAAGTGGCTCATCATCCTGACGTGTCTGCTCGTGGTTGGAGGAGTAGCGGTCTACACCTACACGCAGGTCCCCGTCTATCGGACGAGTACCTTGGTGCTCGTCGAGCAGGAACAAGAACGCTCCTTCCTGAGCGGGGCTGAGGGACCTAGTGCCGGGACGGGGAGCTTGATGGGGCAGGGCAACCGCTCGATTCAAAACGAGCTGGTCGTGCTGCGAAACTCGCAGTCGCTGCGGCGCAGGGTGGCCCAGCGGCTTATCGATCAGGGGAAGGCCGGGCAACTTCTCGGGTCGACCGTCCAGTCCCCGCTCGGTCGGCTCAGTGACCAGGCGTGGGCGTCGGTTCGCCGACTTCTCGGGGCCGCGGGCGGGCCTGAGGAGAACCAGAACGCCTCGCAAGAAAGCCAGGAGGGGTACACCGCGGCTGAGGTAGCGGCGGCGCTGGCCGGTCACGTTCGATTCGCGCCGTCGGAGCAGGCAGACAATGCGATCCGGATCACGGCGTCCGACGAGAACCCGGAGCTTGCGGCGACCCTGGCCAACCTGTATTCAAAGGAGTACGTGCGCTTTGCGCGGAAGTCCAGCCGGTCCCAGGTGTCGGCCTCGCGGCGGTTCTTGGAAAAGCAAGCCAAGCAGCGGAAGCAGAAACTGCGGGCCATCGAGCGAAAGATTCAGGCGTATAAGCGGCGGCAAGAAGCCGTCTCCCTCAGCAACGAAGGGAGCTCCCTAGTCGGCCGAATCTCACAGACGGAGGCCAGCCTGGAGGAGGCCCGGGTGAAGCTGAAGATGCAGAGGAGGGCCCTGAAATCCCTCAAGGCACAGCTCGACTCGATCCGGCCCGACCAGATGTCCCAGCGCGTGGGATCGAGCCTGAGAAAGCAAATCGAAGCGCTGCAGTCAAAAATCGCGGACCTTGAGCTGTCGAAGCAGGAGCTGATGCTCCAGTCCGGTGCTCCCACGCCCGCCGACAGCGCGCAAATCGAGCAAATCGACCGGCGCATCCAGGACCTTCGCGCGAAGGTGTCCGCGCTCTCCGACAAGTACACGAATGAGGTTCTGTCCGGGGGATTAAGTGCCGAAGCGGGGGCACAGCGCGTCGCGGATCTGCGGCGCCAGATTTCTAAAAAACGCGTCCGAATTACTGGCCTGAAGTCCCGTATCGACGTTCTGTCCAACCGGCTCCAGGAGTATGAGGCGGAGCTGAACAAGATTCCGAAGAAGTCCATGCAGCTCGCCCAGCTCAAGCGCAGGCGGAGCTACGCAAAGCAGATGTACGAATTCATCAACAAGCGGCTCCAGAAAGCCCGCATCCAGGTGAAGTCTGAGCTGGGGTACGCCAGTAGTGTGTCCGAGGCCGCCGTTCCCGGACGGCCGGTCCGGCCGCGTCCCCGCCGGAACCTCTTCTGGGCGCTGGTCCTGGGACTAATTGGGGGCATTGGGCTTGCCCTGGGCCGCGACAAGCTCGACAACCGGGTCTACAAGCCGGATCGTCTCAATGAACTGGGATACCGCGAGCTCGGCATCGTTCCCAACCTCACCCCCCTCATCGAGGATCAGCTCGGGGGGCAGACCACCGTGGAGCATGATGGGAATCACTTTAACACAAGCCTGGTCACCGTGGTGAAGCCCAACTCTGCGGCCGCGGAGGCGTACCGCCAGGTTCGGACGCGCGTCCAGCACAGCCAGCCGGACGAGCCGAGGGAGGCGCTCCTCGTCACCAGCCCGGGCGCGGGAGACGGAAAATCCGTCACTGCGGCCAACCTGGCGGTCGTGACGGCTCAGTCGGGCCGCTCCACGCTTTTGCTCGATACCGACCTGCGCCGTCCCCGCATCCACAAGCTCTTCGGGATGTCGCGGAGCCCAGGCCTCATGGACGCCATGAATGCGACCCTGGAGGAGCACCTGAAGACCCCCGCAATCGACAACCTCTTCGTCCTGCCCGTGGGGACGACCAATGGAGCAAACCCCACGGAGGTCCTCAGCTCGTCCCGGTTCCGCGAGTTTCTGCACGTGGCCCGGAAGCATTTCGACTCGGTCGTCATGGACACGTCCCCCGTGCTGGCGACGACCGATGCCTCGCTCCTCTCGACCCATTCCGACACGACCCTCTGCGTCGTCCGGGCTGGCCGGACGACCGAATCCGAACTTGACCGCGCCATGGAGACGCTCAGCGACGTGGGGGCCCGGGTAACAGGAGTGGTGTTCAATGGCTTCGACGTGTCGATGGCGTACGGGTACAAGTACCGCTACCGGTACTACGGCGAATACGGCCCCTACGACCAGTATGCGTCCCTGCCGGACTCCGCTGAGGAGGAGCGCTCGTGAAACCGGGGGCGACCCTGCGGTCGACCCGGCCATTCTGATACGAGCGGGACACTGAAACTTAGACTGATCTCCCCGACCGAAGATCTGGGCCTACCTTTATGAGTTCCACAATGTCCGATGCATTCTTCCCATACGTCATCGGAGGGGTCCTATCGCTCCTCCTCGTTGCGGCGGGCCCGGCCCGTGGGCAGCAGCTCCCCGAGGGACTACAAGGGGGCGGGACATCCTACTACACGTTCGCACGGCCGGGCCAGAACACCATCCAGGTCCTTCTGCTCGGAGATGTCGGTCAGACGGGCCTGTACAAGATCGGCGAGAATATTGATCTGGCCCGACTGCTAGCGCTCTCGGGAGGGACGGGGGACGTGCGGACGCGAGGAAGATTCAGTTTTGGTCGGGGGGATACGAAGATACGCCTCTATCGTCCGGCGAACGGAGGCCGCGAGCTAATATTCAAAGCGGAGTTGGACCAGCTCGTGTCGAAATCCGACTACCCGGATCTGAAGTCAGGGGACGTGATTCGGGTTGAGAATCAGAGGCCGTTTCCCTGGTTCGACGTGTTCCAGATTCTGACGTCAGCGGCTACCTTTACGCTGACCATCATACGCTTCATCCGGGAGTGAGGGCGAGAGAAAGTCCAGGTTGGGAGACGCCCGACTGGCTCACGTGCAGCGCCAGTGTGCCCACGCCGCCTCGGGCTGGAAGCAGAAGGCCAAAAGAAATTTAGGCGGCCCTGTGGGGCTGGCTTTGCCTACAGGCGGCGACGGGCTTGCCCCATCGCACGACGTTTGGACGACGGTGAAGGCCTTCGCGAAGCCTGGAGCTCCAGAGACGTGCAGGAAGCGCTCTGCACGGGCGTCCAGAAAGGCCATGAGTCGTCCTGCTTATCGGCTCCTGCGGGGCGATCCCCGCCAGCACCGACGCTGTCAGATGACTGACACGGTCATGTGACTGACGTGGCGAAGCTGTATCTCCGCGCCCCGTAACTGGGGCCCGGCCGTCGACGCCGAGAAAACATCCGATCTCAACACAAACCTGTCCGGGGGTTCTCCCATGTCCTACAGAGCAAACGGAAAGCAGGAGGAGCGACTCGATCAACCTCCCGTTTACCAGGGGAGTGTCGACACCGACCAGACCGTCGTCGTCTGCGGCGCAGGCGGCTTTATCGGCGGCCACCTCGTGGCGGACCTGTTGCGGCAGGGCTACTCTCAGGTCCGCGCCGTCGACATCAAGCCGCCGAACCAGTGGTTCCAGAAGTTTGACGCGGCGGACAACCGCTCCCTCGACCTCCGCGAGAAGGAAAACTGCTACCGGGCTTTAGAACACGCGGACCACGTCTACAACCTCGCCGCCGACATGGGCGGGATGGGCTTTATCGAGAACAACAAGGCCCTCTGCATGCTCAGCGTGACGATCAACACGCACCTGCTCATGGCCGCGAGGGACATGGACATCGACAGATACTTCTATTCGTCGAGCGCCTGCGTCTACAACCAGGAGCTCCAGGACACCGCCGACGTGGAGCCCTTGTCCGAAGAGGACGCCTACCCGGCCCTCGCCGAGGACGGGTACGGGTGGGAGAAGCTCTTCAGCGAGCGGATGTGCCGCCACTTCCGCGAGGACTTTGGGGTTACCACGCGGGTGGCCCGCTACCACAACGTGTACGGCCCATTCGGCACCTACGACGGCGGTCGCGAAAAGGCCCCAGCGGCCCTCACGCGCAAGGCCATCGAGGCCAAATTGTCCGGCGACCACTCGATTCTGATCTGGGGAGACGGGACGCAGACCCGAAGCTTCATGTACATCGACGACTGCGTCGACGGGACCCAGCGCATTATGCATTCGGACATTACCGACCCGATCAACCTCGGGAGCGACGAACTGGTGACGATCAACGAGCTGGTGGACGTGATCGAGGAGGCGGTTGGCGTGGACCTCGACCGGGAGTACGACCTGACCAAGCCGCAGGGCGTCGATGGGCGAAACTCGGATAACACCAAGATTCTAAACGAGCTCGGGTGGGAGCCGCCAACGTCGCTTCGGGATGGGATGGAGGTCACCGCCGAGTGGATCGAGGAGCAGATCCGGAGGCACCGCGAGCAGGAGTCGACCAGCCGGTTCGCCGTGGCGCACTAGCAGTTCACTTTAGAGGGTATCTGACGACGTGACGTCGAGCGCATGTATATGACCCGATCCGAGGCGGACGACGCCCCGTCCATCCTGTTTATCAACCAGCACTACTGGCCAGACTTTGCGTCCACGGCCCAGCACCTGACGGACCTTGCGGAGTACCTGGCCAGCGAGGGCTTCGACGTGCATGTCCTCTGCAGCCGCGGCCACTACCTGTCCGGTTCGATGGACGTGCCCGCCGAAGAGGTCCACAACGGGGTGCACATCTACCGGGTGCGGGCGACGGCCTTCGGGCGGGACACGGTCCTGGGACGGCTCACCGACTACGCGAGCTTCTACACGAGCACATTGGCTCGTGTCCTAACGGGCCCCTCCTACGACTATATCGTCACGCTCACGACCCCGCCCCTTTTGCCGCTCGTCGGCACTGTCGCTCAGGCGCTGCGGGGGCAGGCCTACGGCATCTGGTCGATGGACCTGCACCCGGACGCCGAGGTGGCGGCCGGCATGCTGAAGGAGAAAGGCTTCCCCGCTCGCCTGCTGCATGCCCTCAACAATGCCGGGTACCGCGGCGCCGACTTCGTCGTGGACCTCGGAACGCACATGAAGCGCCGTCTCCACGAGAAGGGGGTGGCGAATGATCGGCTGCACACGATTCCGGTGTGGAACAGGAAGGACGAAATCTACCCCGTCGCGCACGAGGACAACCCGCTACGGAGCGATCTGGGCCTTGAGGGCAAGTTCGTCGTCATGTACTCGGGCAATGCAGGCCGCGCCCACCGCTTTGAGGAAGTACTGGCGGTGATGAGGCGGCTCGATGGCCACCCTGAGATCGAGTTTGTGTTCGTTGGGGAAGGGCCGCAGAAGGAGCGCATCGAGACGTTTGCCGAGACGCACGACCTGTCGAACTTTCGCTACCTGCCGTACTTTCCCCGCGAAGACCTCAGGTACTCGCTCCCCATGGCGGACGTGCACCTGATGACGCTTCGCGAAGAGATGGCGGGCATCGCCGTGCCCGGGAAACTGTACGGAATCATGGCTGCCGGTCGGCCGGCCTTGATGGTGGGGCCGGAAGCGTCCGAGTCCGGGGAGACAATTCGGGAATACGACGCGGGGTATGTGGTCGATCCTTCGCGGGATTCCGGTCCTGAGCAGGCGCTCTACGACAGGGTGCTTCGGATCTACAGCGACGACGAAGAGCGCAGGAGACTCGGTGAGAATGGACGGGAAGCGTTTTTGGAGTCGTTCGAGCGAGACGTATGCTGCCGGGAGTGGGAAGGCCTCCTAGAAGACCGAGTCGAGATAAAGCCCGAGCCGGTCGTCGCGTAGGTCTGGTCATTTCGACGTCCCTGTGACACGCCGCGACGCGAGACTGTGGTACAGTCAATTAAGCAGGGCATCTTCGAGGCTGCTGGCTACTGGGGCCGGTGTTCGACGGAAGAAAGCCTCGTGATTGCGGGGGTGCCCCGGGCCGGCACCACGTGGCTCCTTGAACTGCTCCGCACGCTGCCCGGGCGCAAGGCCCTCAACGAACCGCTCCTGTACCGGAGGGCCCGGCATGAATACGGATTCGGGTGGCACAAGTACATTGCCCCCGATGAAGACGCCCCGCGGCAGCGGCGGTACCTTAAGCGGGTCCTTCGCGGACAGGCGCGAGACATTCCGGCCTGGTTTTTCGAGGCGGACTCCCAGCCCGGAAAGGTGCTCGAACACGCCACTCGCAAAAAACTGATCGTCAAGTTCTGCCGTCTCAACCGGGCCCTACGCTGGTTTGCGCGGCAGTTTGACGTGCAGGGGATCGTGCTCATGGTCCGCCACCCGTGCGCGGTCGTGGCGTCTATGCTGCAGCAGGGCGCCTGGAAGGAATCGCGCCTGCGAGGGCACGGCCCGACCCGGGCCGAGCAGGCCCTTCACGGGGGCGCGCTTCCCGATGCGCTCCGCGACCCCTTCGGGCCTGTCCTGGAGCGCATCACCACGCAGGTCGAGGTCCTGGCAGTGCACTGGTGCATAGATCACTACGTCCCGCTCCTCCACCATGCCGAGGGCGACTATCCCTGGGCCCTCGCCCCCTACGAGCGCCTTGTCACTCGGGGGGAGGAAGAGCTTCGCCGGATTGTAGGGGCGCTTGGGGCGGACTTGACGACAGAAATGCAGGATCAGCTTCGAGAGCCGTCCTCGTCTGTCGTGGACCGGATGTACCGGCGGCCCGAGCGCCAGCTCAAAAAGTGGCGCCGGCGCCTTTCGGAGCGGCAGGTCGGCGACATTCTGTCGATCGTCGACGAGGTGGGACTGTCCCGGTTCTACACCGATGCCCTCGAACCGGACTACGACCGCCTGAACGACTGCCAGAGGAAATCATCACGGTGGGGGAGTAAGACGAGCACGCAGACAGCACGCTGACCCAAGCGCACACGCCGATGTGCGGCATTGCAGCCTCATTTTGCTACGGGGGAGGGACGGTCGACCGGGCGGCTCTGCAGCGAGCCCGGGACTGCATGCAGGCCCGGGGGCCCGACGCCTCCGGCTACTGGGAGAGCGAGGGCCGGGGCGTCGCCCTGGCGCACCGGCGGCTCTCCATCATCGACTTGTCGGATCGGGGGGCACAGCCCATGGCGGCCGAAGAGCAGGGGCTGCGGGTCATCTACAACGGAGAAATCTACAATCACCAGGCGCTCCGAGACGAGCTCGAGGGCAAGGGGTACCGGTTCCAGTCGGACACCGACACGGAGGTGCTGCTCTACCTCTACGCCGAGCACGGGCGGGATTTCGTCGATCGGCTGCGCGGCATGTACGCGTTTGCGCTCTACGACGAGAGCCGGGAGGGCCTCCTCATGGCCCGCGACCCGCACGGCATCAAGCCCCTCTACTACGCCGACGACGGGCGCGCCCTGCACCTCGCCTCGCAGGTGCAGGCGCTCCGGGGCATCGGCGCCGTCAATACGTCGCCAAACCCGGCCGGGCACGTCGGCTTCTTCCTGTGGGGGCACGTCCCCGAGCCGCACACGCTCTACGAGGGCATCCGCGCCCTGCCGGCCGGGCACACCTGCTGGGTCGACCGCGAGAACGGGGTCCAGGCGCCCCGCGCCTTCGCGTCGGTACCGGAGGCCCTGCGGCGGGTCGACACTGCGTCGAATGGACGGCCGCCGCGGCCGGCGCTCCGGGAGGCCCTGCTGGACAGCGTCCGGCAGCACCTGATCGCGGACGTCGACGTCGGCCTCTTCCTCTCCGCCGGACTGGACTCGGCGACCCTCACGGCCCTCGCGTCGGAGGTGCGGGGCGGCATCAAGACGGTGACGCTCGGGTTCGAAGAGTTTCGGGGGACGCCCAACGACGAGGTGCCCGGGGCCGAGCGCATTGCGTCCCGCTACGGTACGGACCACGAAACGGTTTGGGTCACCCAGGGCGACTTTGCGGCGGCCCGCGACGACTTCCTCGGCGCCATGGACCAGCCGACGATCGACGGGGCCAACAGCTACTTCGTGAGCCGAGCGGCCCGGGAGGCGGGCCTCAAGGTGGCCCTGTCTGGACTTGGGGGCGATGAGCTTTTCGGCGGGTACCCCAGCTTCTCGCAGATTCCGCGCCTCGTGTCGACGGTCGAGGCCGTGCCGGGGGCGGCCACGGTGGGCAAGGGGCTGCGGGCCGTCGCGGCGCCGGTAATCGGGCAGATGACCTCGCCGAAGTATGCGGGTCTCCTCGAGTACGGGGGCGACTATGGCGGGGCCTATCTGCTCCGTCGGGGCCTGTACATGCCGTGGGAGTTGCCGGACGTGCTGGACTCGGACCTCGCCCGGGCGGGGTGGGAATCCCTCCAGCCGCGGCTGCGCCTGCAGGAGACCGTGGCCGGCATCCAGACCCCGCATCTGCGCGTGGCGGCGCTGGAGTCGAGCCGGTACATGCGCAGTCGGCTCCTGCGGGATACCGACTGGGCCAGCATGGCCCACTCGCTGGAGGTGCGCACGCCGCTGGTGGACTGGGACCTGTGGCAACGGGTGGCCCCGCTGGTGGTCCGTCATGGCCTCACGAAACAGGACATGGCGAAAACCCCGGAGATATCGCTGCCGGAAGACTTGCTGGACCGCCCGAAGTCCGGGTTCTTCGTGCCGATGCGGGAGTGGCTCCTGAGCGACCGGCCCGAGTACGCCTCAACGCGGGGATTGCGGGGATGGGCACAGTACGTGTACGACCAGACGGTGAGCACGAGATAGATCCAGATCATGCCACGAGCGTTCTAGAGAAGGTCGCGCAGCACGTTGCCGAGTCACGCATAAAGCTGGATGTTCACTCTCGCATTTGCACGATGGCCTGGATGAACAAAGGGGGCAGCTATCGGGGCCCTTCTACCGTACGGACCAGCGGTGGGAATCTGCGGCGCGAGATCTTCGACATTAAGGCTGGGGAGAAGGCCTTGACCTCGGAGCAGGTGGACCGAATTCTGCGGACCGTCCGTGCCGTGGGAGTTACCTGCCACGACGAGTCCCTTACGCCCGATGAGGGAGCCCTCCCGTTTCGCTCAGGACCGGGCCACCATTCCAAATCGTGCCATTCCAAATCGTGAAAGCTGTGCACCTGAGCGCGTTGGTCTTCCCAATCAACTCTGTACTACGAGAACGCAAAGCTTCTTTGGTTGGGTATATACGAAAAATCATAAAAAATAAATACACAAAAATAACCCGAAATTAAAAAACAAATAAAAGTGAAAAAGTATATAAAAAAAGCCCTAAGAAAATTATTCGAAACAGGGCAGCGTGTGGGGCTAGATATATTGCCTCGTCACTTCTACTCGGAAATTCCAGATATTGCGAGTCTGAAAGAGAAAGAAAAATGGAGGTCTGAGTACTCCATGGAGTGTGTGAGGGGAAGCAGTATCAGCAGACAGGTGGAGTTTGTGAAGGAGTGCTGCCCACCAAAAGTGGTAAAGGAAGTAAAGTCCAGGGATATACACGGTGATGCCTCTAAGAGGAACGGGAGGGAAGGTTTTGGGCCTGTAGAGGCTGACTTTCTCTTCGCTTTCGTTACCACGCAAAAGCCTAGTCAGATACTCCAAATCGGCTGTGGGGTCTCCACTGCGGTCTGTCTTCAGGCCGCTGAGTACGCGAACTACAATCCCGAAATAATTTGTGTGGATCCGTATCCGAATGATTTTTTATTGCGGGCTAGCGGAAGAGGAAGCATAGACCTCATTCAGAAGGGAGCCGAAAAAGTAAAGCCCGAGAGTATAGCAGGGCTTGAAAGCGACCTCCTGTTCTTTGTCGACTCAACTCACGCTCTAGGGCCAGCTGGAGAAGTGACACGGATAATATTAGAAATGCTACCAAAGTTAAAAGGGGGAGCTTACGCACATTTCCACGACATAAATTTTCCATACGACTACGGAAGGAATATGCTAAATTCATCCTTGTTCTTCGGTCATGAAGGTGCGCTCCTGCTTGCCTTCCTGGCACACAACAAGCGCTTCCGAATTCTTGTGTCTCAATCCATGCTTCATTATTCAAGGCCCGATGAGCTTGGGGAGTACCTTCCAGGATATAGTCCGGCCCCGAACACCGACGGACTGAGTGCTGGAGAAGGCGACTTCCCATCCTCCATATATCTTGAAGTGACAAGTGACAAGGCATAGAAGTCCTCAAGAGGAGACCAGCGAGTTTGCGCAGAGGATCCCATCCGACTCATTGCTCAGCTACTTTTGTCGGAAACGACCTAGGTACCGCGAGCATGCCGGGGCAGTCGCAGAAGTTAGTGCCTCTGACAGTTATTGGCAGAATCGCTTGCGGCTGTAGAATATGGTACGTTGCTGACTGGAGTTTCTAGTATATAATTTCTAATCTAAAAAATACAAAATACCATCATGTCAGACATGTTTCATGCGCCAAGCAAATCGTACGACAGACTGATAGACATAGACTGCTTATTGCGGTCCCAATGAGAAACCAATCTGAGGATCAGTAAAATACCACACATCGCGTGTATCCTGATTCAAGTAGCATTCTTTTTCTTTGTACGGATGCCTACGGGACAGGGGGAGGGATAGCTAAATTTAACCGGGACCTGTGTCGAGCCCTGACCACTGAACCTTTGTCTGCTCAGATAACTGCACTTCCTCGCGTGGCTCCCTCAGAATCAATTGGGGAGATTCCAAGTCCTGTAGACTACCGCGTAGAAGCGGCGGACTCGACACTACACTATCTGTGGGAAGTCTTACGCTTGACATTCGGTAACCCGCATACCGAATACGATGGGATTATTTGTGGACACATGAATCTGCTTCCGGTAGCTGCACTCGTAGCGCAAATCCGGCGGCTACCGTTGCTCGTAATTCTGCACGGTGTAGACGCCTGGAAACTACATCTGCCGACGGTGGCTATGCCGAGCCTGTATGCCATCGATTCTTTCGTGTCCGTGAGTCAGTACACAAAGGACCGATTTCTCGAATGGGCACCGCTTACTGACGAACAGGGCCACGTCATTCCGAACTGCATCGATACATCGCTTTACGGTCCGGGGCCAAAACAAAACGATCTACTGGGTCGCTATGGGTTGAAAGATCGAACGGTGCTCCTCACACTGGGTCGTCTCTCCTCAGCTGAGCAGTATAAGGGACACGACGAGGTGCTGGAGGTCCTGCCAGATCTGTCCGATGAAGTTCCAGACATTGCGTACCTGGTTTGTGGGGACGGAGACGACCGCCCACGGCTCAAAGCGAAGGCGAAACGCCTCGGGGTGGAGGACCGCACGGTGTTTGCCGGGTACGTGCCCGAAGACGAAAAGGCCGATCACTATCGCCTCGCAGATGCGTTTGTTATGCCGGGACGCGGTGAGGGCTTCGGTATCGTGTACTTTGAGGCCCTGGCCTGCGGGGTGCCGGTCGTGGCGAGCATGGCCGACGCCAGTCAGGAGGCGGTGCGAAATGGTGAGTTGGGGACCGTTGTGGATCCAGACGACCCCGACAATATTAAAGCGGGCATTCTCGACGCTCTGCGTGAGCCGCAGGGCGTCCCGGATGGGCTCGACTATTTCTCTGTGGATCGATTCCGGAAGCGCTGGCACCGTGTCGTCGACGACTGTTTCCGAACAAGCACGACGGGGGCGTCCGCAGCCCCTTGAGACCCGTGTTGGAATTGGGAGCTACTCATTCCTCGCACTCTATTGGAACCCGATACTGACTGCATGGACACTCTAGGAGACCTGTTCCGATACCTGAAGATCTATCGCCGCTACATCGGGCGCCGGATGTACATCATCTTCGTCCTGTCGGCCTTCACGGCGTTTGCGTCGAGCTTTGGGATCGCTCTGCTCCTGCCGCTGCTGCGCGCCTCTGAGACCAGCGGCGGACGCCCCGAAGACATGGGCACCGCCGAGCAGTGGCTCTACGACCTCCTCACGTGGATGGGGATTGCCGAGTCTATGGGCGGCATCCTGGCGTTCATCGCCGTCGTGTTCGTCGGAAAGGGCCTCCTCATGTTCGTGCAGAGCGGGTACAAAGGCTACCTGCAGGCCCAGCTCCTCCGGGAACTAAAGGCGCGGCTCTTCGACGCGTACACCGGGATGGAGCATCGGTATTACATCCGCAACAATACCGGACACTTCATTAACGTTATCAACGGTCAAGTCGGAGGGTTCTTTGGCTCATTCAACAGCCTCGTCGGCTTCCTGACCACAGTTCTCACGACGTTGGCTTATTTCGGAGCAGCCCTCGCCATCACATGGAAATTTTCGTTGTTGGCCATCGGTATAGGACTTGGGATCCTGTTTCTCTTTAAATATCTCAACACGTATGTACGGACGCTCTCACGGGAGAAGTCCCATGAGATGAGCCATCTGAATAAGCTCCTTGTTCAGACCCTACAGTCGCTAAAGTACGTGGTGTCGACGAACCAGACGGCCCACCTGCGCTCCCGAATAATGGAGAGCATCCGACGGCTCACCGGGTACATTTTTCACCAGAACGTCGCGTCCGCGTTTACCGGAGCAATTCGAGAGCCCGCTTCTGTGCTTCTCATCGTGGGCATCATTTCCCTCCAGGTAGTTGTGCTTCGGGAGCCGATCGCTCCCATCTTCGTAGCACTGTTGCTCTTCCATCGGGGTATGCAAACGGTCATTTCCGTACAGCAGAAATGGCAGGCAACCATGGACGCGATTGGATCCGTGGAGATGGTGGACAACGAATTCGATACGGTTCTGGCCCACCAGGAAGAACGAGAGGGTGAAGTGCTCGGTCCTCTGTCCGAAGGCATCGAGTTTGACGACGTCCACTTTGCTTACAACGATGAGGACGGCGATGTCCTTCACAACGTCAACATTACCGTGCCCGCCAACCAGACCGTGGCGCTCGTAGGAGAGTCCGGCGCCGGCAAGTCGACGCTCGTGGACATGATGACGCTCATGCTGCCGCCCTGCACCGGGGAGATTCGGATCGACGGCGTACCCCACAATGAGATTGATTTCGACTCGTGGCGCGACCAGATCGGCTACGTCTCTCAGGAGACGGTAGTCTTCGACGATACGGTTGCAAACAACATCAGTCTGTGGCAGGGCGACATTGAGGAGGACCCGGCACTCCGCGAGAAGGTAATGGATGCGGCCCGACGGGCCCACGCCGACCACTTTATCCGCGACTTGCCGAACGGGTACCAGACAGTCGTTGGGGACCGGGGGGTACGCCTCTCCGGTGGGCAGCGGCAACGCCTGTTTGTTGCACGAGAGTTGTTCAAGCAGCCGAACTTACTGCTTCTCGACGAGGCGACGAGCGACCTCGACACGGCTTCCGAGCAGCACATCCAGAGCAGCATCGACGCGCTACAAGGAGAGGTGACAGTTGTCATTATTGCGCACCGGCTCTCGACGGTGAAAAACGCCGATCGCGTCTATGTGCTCGATGAGGGACGCGTGATTGAGGCGGGGGCCTACCACGAACTCCGGTCCCGTGAGAATGGGCAGTTCCGCGAGATGGTAGAGATGCAGAGTCTGTAGCACAGTCAAGGTCCGACTGTCGGGCATTCAAAAATCTCCTCTCCACGCGTTGTGCATATTCTCGTTTCCGGCGGCGCCGGCTTCATCGGCGCCCACCTCTGTCGCCGCCTGCTTAACGACGGGCACGTCGTGCAAGCTGTCGACAACTTTGACCCATACTACGACCGCGAGATCAAGGAAGAAGGCATCGCCGACCTAACCGGCCGGCCGAACTTCCACTTCTACGAGCAGGACATTAACAACACCGCTTTTCTTGGCAGTGTCCTGAAGGGGCAGTCTATCGACGCGATTGTGCACCTCGCAGCGAAGGCGGGCGTGCGTGCCTCGATCGAAAACCCGGTCGGCTGCGCCCACTTCAACATCACCGGCACACAGTCGATGCTGGAGTTCGCGCGACAGATGGAAGTGAAGAAATTCGTCTTCGGCTCCTCCTCGTCTGTCTATGGCAACAATGAGAAGGTGCCCTTCGCGGAGGAGGACGCGGTGCATCATCCAATCTCCCCGTACGCGGCATCGAAGCGGTCCGGCGAACTTTTGGCGCACACCTATCACCACCTTTACGACATGACGGTGCACTGCCTGCGGCTGTTCACCGTCTACGGCCCGCGCCAGCGGCCGGACCTGGCCATCCACAAGTTTGCCCGGCAGCTCCTCACCGGTCAGCCCATCACGATGTACGGCGACGGCACGTCGAGTCGCGACTACACGTATGTCAATGACATCATCGACGGCATTGTCCAGAGCCTCCATCGCGCTCATGCCCTGGATCAAGAAGAGTACGAGATCATCAACCTGGGCGGCTCAGAGACGACCGAACTGCTGGACCTGATCCACGGCATCGGGGACGCGCTCGGCATCGAGCCGATGATCGAACAGCAGCCCATGCCGCCGGGGGACGTGAAGCGGACCTATGCGGATATTTCGAAGGCCCGGGAGCTCCTCGACTGGGCCCCGGAGACATCCATCGATGAGGGACTGGAAAAGTTTGCGGAATGGGTCAACGACTACTACGCCGAACGGCCTGTAGAAGTGTAGCGCTTTTGCAAGTCTAGTCACTTGATGTAAAAATTAAAAATGAAGATTCTTAGCGACGAAAATAAGAGTATATTGGTGAGGTACTTGAACTATATAAATCCTTCTCCAGAAGAGTTCGACGTAAGTGAGCTTGAGCGTAGATCAAAGTTTGAAAGTGATTATGAGATATTGGCAAAAAGCTTAATATCAAATATTGACTTCGAGAAGGTATTCGATGTTGGGTGTGCACAAGGATTATTGATGCTTCCGCTTCACGATAGAGGGTTTGACGTTCGGGGAATTGAGGTGTCCGAAGACGTTGTTGAATTTCTCCCCGATCCGTTGAAGCCCCGCGTTACGATTGGCGATTTTGAGCAAGCGACGGGGAGCTATGACCTTGTGTGCTGCGTTGAGGTGGCTGAGCACATCGAACCCGCACGGAGTAAAGACCTCGTTAACAAGCTTTGTGACTTATCTGATCAGCATATCTACTTTACGGCGGCACCACCAGGACAGGAAGGTCATGGTCACATCAACTGCCGGCCCCATGAACACTGGATTCGATGGTTCAACATGAAAGGCTGGCATGTAGATGAGCCCACGACCCAAAAGATTCGAGAGGACCTTGCTGCGGTAGAACATACGCACTGGCTACAAGAAAACAGTTTCATACTCTCCTCCCGTTGAGCCCTTCACGTCTGGGGTTCGCAAGGCGTAATCACCCTGGTAGTAAGCTGTTAGCCGAATAATTGAACGCTCCGTGGTGGTATTTTCTTCTGGCCATACCATTGCATTTTCAATTTAGATAAGTAGGCCTTGTACAAGACGCAATATAATACTCAAATTGGGAATACGTAAAGGGTTATGTTCTCATATGTGGACGAAATTCATGGCTTTCTTCACTATTCATACTATCCCAACTCAGACGAATGCTCTGTTCCGGAAACGATTATAGATGCCAGTGCACACGATCCTCTTACGTCTAGCCTGGTTGAGAGGGGCGAAAAGGCTCTCCAGAAATCTGTAGAAGCAAATTTTGAGAGGGAGTCGTTTCCCGAAAATGCCACGCATACTCTCTTACTGAGTGGGGGGCTGGACTCACGAACGGTACTAGCTCTCCTCTTAGACCAGGTAGGTCCCGACCAGATTGCGGTCGGCTCTTACGGTGTTCCAGGCGCATTCGATTACGAGTTGGCTCAGGAGGTTGCGAAAAAAGCAGGAGTTACGAGTTATCGTTACGATCTGCGTCCACAGCACTTTGAATGGTCTTACGAAAAGCTCCTTGACTACGCGAGAACCCTCCCCCATCCCACACGGATTTTCGAAGCATACATCAACCACTACGCTCGGACGCAGGTTGCGCAGAACTGTGCCGGCGCAACTGTTCAATGGAGCGGATGGTTAGGAGAAACGACGGCGGGATCACATCATAGCCACTACCTTCCGAATGAGTTTGGGTGGGATGCCCACTGTGGTCAGTTCGCCCGGTGGAACAATGCAACGACTGTAGATCTGACCCCGATTGGTTTCGACCCGCGAACGTCGCTACCAGAAGAACCGCCCGCTGGTCGTAGCGATCTGAACTATGGAGAGCAATTGGATTACGCCGTTCGTCAACAGTGCTTTATCAAGCCATTCGTCAATCCGTCAGACTGCTTTTCTCCATTTCTGGATGAGAAGTGGCTCCAGTTTATTCTTCCGCTTCCACGTCGGCTTCGGGTCAACCGACGATTGTTCAAGAAAATTGTCCGTAGGGCATGGCCGAGGTTGTTCGCTCTTCCGACCGAAACGAACGACGGATTGCCACTGAAGAAAGACACCCTTCCCGGACGGACTTCTCACCTGTTTGGGAGGGTGCGAAGAAAATTACAACGCGAGATCCCTTTTCTGTCGACCTACAGAAAGGTCCAGTACTTTGATTTCAGTACAGCACTGCGGACTGAAAACTCATTCCGTGGGCTTGTCGGATCGCTTCTTGCGAGACTGGACCATCGCCCTGTCGTGTCGTGGATCGATGTGGATCGGCTCTGGAGGGCGCACCAAGACGGCATGGACCTAAACCTTGATCTCCGAATTCTGGCTGGGCTGGAGTTGTGCCTAGAAGCGTGTGAGTAGAACTTCGACTCCTCAGATATGCCAGCCTCCGGCCCGCGGGTGAGTGTCGTAATGTCCGTCCACGACGGACGCCCGTACTTGCCCCAGGCCGTGCAGAGCCTACTCGGGCAGACGTTCAAGGACTTTGAGTTCATCATCATAAACGATGGCTCGTCGGACGGCTCTCGGGCAGTCCTTGAGCGGTTTGCCGAACGGGACAACCGTGTCCGCCTTGTGCACCAGAACAACCGGGGACTCACCGCCTCACTGAACCGAGGGCTCGAGCTGGCGCGGGGAACGTACATTGCCCGCATGGACGACGACGACATCAGCCGCCCGGATCGGTTCGAACGACAGGTTCGCTTTCTCGAGGCCAACCCGGACGTTGGGGTGCTGGGAGGAGCGGCGCGAGTCATTGACGAAACGGGCGAGCCAGTGGATTACTGGATGCCCCCGACGAAGCACGGCCATATCACCTGGCGCCTATTATTCAATGCCTGCTTTACCCACCCCAGTGTGATGGTGCGTCGTTCTCTCCTTCAGAACCTCGGGGGATACGCCGACTGGGCAAGGTGTTCGCAGGACCACGAGCTATGGACCCGCGCGGCACAGGAGACCCGGTTGGCCGCGCTGCCCGACGAACTGATCCAGTTTCGGCGGTCGGAAGGCTCCATCACGGCCACCAGCCGCGAGGCACAGATGAACACGAACTGTCGTGCTGCCGCGCAACTGCACCAGGCCCTGCTCGGGTCTGCGGCCGACGACGACATTGCTCACTTCCTCGTGTGGCTGCACCAATTCGGCCTGGACACGGCCACTGAGGAAACGGGTATAGACGATTACCGCCTCGTATTCGAGTATCTGCGTGTCCTCTATCGAGCACACGTCGAGCGGTTTTGCGAAGATGGATCCCACGTGCCAGTCCGACGGGAGGTGCTGCCCCGGCTGGACCGGATGGCCGAGGAGGTTGCGAAACGCCAGGGATGGGGAGCAGGGGTGTGGCACAAGGCGCGTGCTCGGTTGATGCCGCCCATGAAGGACGCCATCCCGTGGATGTGGAGGGCCGCCCGGGATCGGCTGTCGTCGACAACCCCCTCCGTTTCCTGAGCACTCCTGTCCATCCGCGATCGCTCTGGACGATCCTCTCTCGGCGGGTCATATCATCCGGCACGAAAAAAGAAACGATTGTCCGACCAATGAACATCCTGTTCGTCCTGCCGGAGTTTCCGCCGCAGTACGGAGGCGGGATTGCCACGTACTACAAGACATTGCTCCCAGCCATTGCCGCGCAGGGGCACGCCGTCGACGTGCTGGTTGGAAGTGCATACACGAGTGACCACCCTCGTCGGGAAGAACAGGGATACAGCGTCGAGTTCCTCGACGTAGACCGACGGACCCGGGCCACCGAGAAGTTCACGGCGTACGAGGCCGTTCCGCCCCTCCGTCGCACCCTGGGAGCCGCGTGGGCGCTCTTCCAGCAGGCCGATCGTGGGGCCGGCTATGATCTCATCGAGACAACGGACTTCGGACTTTCCTTCCTCCCCTGGGTCACTGCGGACGACACTCCGCCCGTGCTGGTCCAATTGCACGCCAGCAATGGGCAGATCGACGCCCGGGAGCCGAAAGCAGGCGGAGCCCTCCAGGGGCATCTCACGCGGCTGCTGGAGCTGCAGGGGCTGTCCCGGGCCGATATGCTTCAGAGCCACTCCCACGAGAACGTCCGACGGTGGCGCGAGCGGCTGAACCGGGAGGTCGGGTATCTGCCGCCTCCGCTTCCCCCCCGGCCGCAGGAGGACACTTCGCCATCGGCCCCCGACACGGACGCCGTGGGGTTCGTGGCGGGGCGCATTCAGTACTGGAAAGGCCCAACGGTGCTCTGCGAGGCCCAGCAGCGCCTCGGTCCCGACGCTCCTCTCATCGACTGGGCGGGACGAGACACAGACTACCGGGCCGTGGGGCACTCGATGTCGGACTACCTGGCCGACAGGTATCCCCGTGTCTGGCGGGAGACCGTCCGCCCAATTGGCGAGATCCCCCCCGAAGCCGTAGCGCGGCGCCAGAACGCGGCGCAATTCGTCGTGGTGCCCTCCATCTGGGACGTATTCAACTACACCACGGTGGAGGCCCTGCGAGAAGGGAGCGTGGTGATCTGTTCGGACGGAGCGGGGGCCTGTGACGTCATCGACGAAGGCGAGAATGGCTTTGTCGTGCCGGCGGACCAGGGCGGGGCCCTAGCAGGGAAGATTGAAACCGTTCTCGGGCTTTCGTCGGCGCGTCGCAAAGAGATTGGGCGAGCGGGCCGCGAAACAGTCCGGCAGACCTTGAGCCCGGAGCGCGTTGCGCGTCGCCGATCTGAGACCTACGATGAGATCACGAAAGGGGCGGTACACGCGCCGGCCGACTCCTCCTGGTTGGCAAAGGCCATTCGCCCGAAAGGGGCGTTCGAGGTGGAGGGGAAATCTCTTTCGGTGCTTGATCGCCTCCCGCTACGGGACCTCACTCGGTATGTGATTCGACGAGCGTGGAAAAAGATAGTCTCTCAATGAGTTCAGCCACACGCTACATGGTTGTCGGCATGCCTCGGAGCGGAACCACCGCCGTGCACAACACCCTGCGGGGGCACCCGTCTGTCAGCGCGCTGCACAAGGAGGTCGCGGTGGATCCGTTTCTAACGCAGGGGGTGGCGATATTCACCCGGAAGCATCCCAAAACCCGCCCCTCGATCTCGTCTCTCTTCGATTTGATGACGAGCACACAGTCGGTAGCCGAGCCGGAGGCGCAAGGAATGAAACTTACGACGGGATCGAATGAGCGCGCACGTGCCTTCGCGGAGGGCGTTCGAACCCACCTCCCAGACGTGCGGATCATTCTCCTCGTTCGTCGCGACCTGGTCGCCCAGTTCGGGTCGCTCGTTAAGTCTCAGGAGACCGGAGTCTGGGGGCGGCACGTTGGGGAGTCAAAAGTACGGTCAGCCCCTACACTTGAACTGAACCGATATGAGTTCGCGGAGTATGCGATAGAAGCCTATCAGATTCGTCGGATACTCCGAAGTATGCAGGATAGCCACCAGATCCTCGAGATAGGCTACGAAGAGGTCCTCCTTAGTGGGAATTTGCCCACCCACGACTCATTGTTCAATTTCGTCGGCGTCGAGCCACGGCGGGCAAACTGGCTCACGGACCGAAAGCTCTCTCCGCCGCCTGAATCGTACATTGAAAACTATCAGCAACTACTGAGTCTACACAACCGCATAAAGCGCAGTCTGGAGAACGGTGTAGCGCCAGAAACCTTGCGTTCGGCTTACGCGCGTCCCCTTCTGGAGACGATTTGGCAGAAAGCAAGGTTCTGGGGGCAGAGACCCGGATATGCTGCGTACCGGCTGGAGGAGGCCCTGCGAGACTGGATGTCTGAAGACCGTCGCACCGACTCCTGAATCTTATATTTTCTTGCCAGCACTTATCTTATGAGTGCTTCTTCTACTATTTCCCTCTGCATCCCGGCGTACAACGCCTCAAACCACCTGCCACGACTCCTCGAGTCGGCGCAGGAGCAAACAGTAGACTTCGACGAGATTCTTGTCTACGACGACTGCTCCACCGACAACACGGCAGAGGTGGCTCGCTCGTACGGAGCGGAGGTGATTTCGGGGGACGAAAACCAGGGGTGTACGGTTGGACGAAAGCGACTTTCGAAGCACGCGTCCGCTGACTGGCTCCACTTCCACGACGCCGACGACATGCTGTATCCCAACTTTGTGGAGCAGTCCCACAAATGGATGCAGAGAGACAGCTCGCCCGACGTAGTGGTTTTTAGCTACGAAGAGCGACGGGAAGACACCGACGAAAAAATCGACGTGCGGCATTTTGATGCGGAGGCGCTCCGTGAAGACCCAGTCGAGTACACCATCCGAACTGTGATCAATCCGTTTTGCGGTTTGTATCGTCGAGACGCCTTCCTGGAAGCGGGCGGTCCGGACACGGACCCAAAGGTACACTACAATGAGGATGCCGCTATGCACTGCAAACTCGCCCGTGCAGGCTTGCAGTTCGACGCTGATCCGACGGTGACAGTGGTGAACTATCACCGGGAAGACTCAATGTCACAGGCCAATCTTGTGAAGTGTGAGCGAGCCCGGTACCATGTGCTAAAGAAGTGTGCACAATTCAACGGCGACACGCATGGAGAGGCGATTGCGCATGAGCTCTGGAAAATTGCTGCCGTGTTGGCGTCACGATTTGAATGGGAGGTGGCAGACAAAGCAGTCCGGCTTGCTGTTCAACTGAATGGTCCCACTCCTTCACATGGGGGAGTGTTGTTTCGGGGGCTTAGCATGATCCATCCTCAAATGGCCCTACGAGTCCGGGAAGCGTTGATCAGGTGTTTCAAACCACATCTCCGAAGTTAATGAGTCGTTACTCACTCCTTGATCTTGTTAAGAAGTCAACAGAAAAAATTGGAATTCTCTCACGAGCGGCAGCTCATGTCATACGCCTGAAGTTGAGAGAGTATGGTCTCACCGACTCGCATACTGAATACACACCTTTCATTATTTTAGGACACGGACGCACGGGCTCAACGATGCTCGTGAGTATGCTCCAGTCACATCCCAAGTGCGTTTGCTATAGTGAGCTCTTTCATCCTCATAGTCCGAAGTGGTTTTACGAGCACATTAACTTTCTGCATGGAAAAGATGGCCTAAGAAATGAGGGGCATGATAAATTCCTGAAAAAGTATGTATATAAAAGGACACCCACAAGTATCAAAGCGGTGGGTTTCAAGGTGCTTTACTGCAACATAAACGAGGGAAGCGCAACGTCTATGAGCGGGGAGGGAGAGATAAAAAGAACTTTGAGATACATGAAAGATATAGGAGTGAAAGTTATACACATAAAAAGGAAGAATAAACTTAAAAGGTTCGTTTCTATGAAAATGGCAAACAAGAGAAAAAAGTGGGTAATTAAGAAGAGAGGAGGAATAAGTGATAGAACCAAAATAAATGTGGATACGGAAGAGATGTTAAGGAGCATGGAAAGACACTTCAAGTTAGAAAAAGAAAAGGAAAAGATTTTTTCTTGCTTCGATTATATTAACGTAAGCTACGAAAATCTGTGTGAAAAAAAAGACGACATAGAAAAAATACAAAACTTCTTGGGCTTGCCCGTGAGGTCTCTTCGGGCCAGTACAGCCCGGACTCGGCGGAGGTCTCTTCGCGAGGTCATAGAGAACTATGGGGAGGTGATAGAGGCTTTAAGGAGTACTAAGTATGAAGAATTCATACCCTAATATCCCACCTTCCGCACCCCGGTGCTCGGGGGAACTGACATGCTTTTGGGCATAACATTGTACAAGTGAACGGGAACATGGTACAATTAGTCCCGACATGATCGGCCCGAAGGAGCCTGAACACTCCGATTCCTCCGAGAGCGAGGTTCTTCAGAGCAAGATCTTCGACCATCTTGGCCTGGTGGCCGGAATGTTCGAAGAACTGGAGATCGGCGCACGGATCGACGAGCAGATCGCTCAGGATTTCGAGGAGCGCAACGTATCGGTCGGCCAGGCGGTGAAGGCCTTGGTTCTAACCGGCCTTGGATTTGTTCAGCAGCGGCTTTATCTGACCGCCCAGTT
>NZ_JBDGQQ010000114.1:0-5653 GCF_042218895.1 Salinibacter sp.
GGACTGGGTGAGTGTTTTTCGGACCAGTACGGACTACGAGGCCGATCTCGTCCGGGACCGGCTCGACGACAGTGGCATTCCGGCGGTTGTCCTCACGAAGCGCGACCACGCCTTCAATCTCAACGTGGGCGACCTCGCGTCGGTGCACGTAAAAGTGCCCCCCGAGCAGGCCGAGGAGGCCGTGTCGCTGCTGGGGGAGCAGCTTTCCGACGAGGAGCTCGAAGACGCCGCCCTCGGGGCCGACTCGGATGCACCCCCCGCCAACACCCCCGAGGAAGACTCCAAGCTCGACTCGGGGCACGAACACATGGACCTGAGCCCCCCGGACGAAGAGTCCGAGGATGACTCCGAGTGAAATTTCCGATCCTGCGATCTGATTGGATTGAGCACGTTTTCGTTCCGTGAGTGATAGCCTCCAGCGGGTCGTGACGGCTCTCCTCGCGGCGCCGATTGTCCTAGCCCTCGCGTATCTGGGCGGATGGCCGTTTGCGGCCCTTGTTGCTGGCATCGGGGTCCTCGGGCAGCGTGAGTTCTATCAGATGGCCCGACGGGTAGGAGCCCATCCGCACCAGGGGGGCGGACTGCTCCTGGGGGTCCTCGTCGTGACGGCGATCCTGAGGCCGCCCCTCTGGCCTGTCGCGGCCGCGGCCCTGCTGGTCTTCGTGGTGGCGGCGCCCATTCTCCTCCCCCTGGAAGACTTCCTGCTCAGCTTTACGGCGACGATAGCGGGGGCTGTATATCCCACGGGGTTGCTCGGCAGTCTGGTGTGGCTCCGGAAAGGGAGCCCGGCAATCACCGACCACGAAGCCTTCCGGCTCGTCCTCCTGGTTCTGCTGGTCGTGTGGGCGACGGACACCGCGGCGTACTACGTGGGACGCGAGCTCGGCACACGTCCCTTGGCCCCAACCATCTCGCCCAACAAAACCTGGGAGGGAACGCTCGGCGGCATCGGGGCGGCGCTTCTAGTGGGAGGAGGCCTGAAGGCCACACTGCTCAGCGGACTCGCCTGGCCCCACGTCGCGGCCCTCGTCGGAATTGGGGGCGGGATCGGACAGCTGGGAGATCTGCTGGAAAGTCAGCTGAAGCGATCGACGGACATGGACGACTCGAGCCAGATTCTCCCGGGCCACGGCGGCATGCTGGACCGCTTCGACGCCATGGCGGTGGCGGCGCCCCTCATGGGGCTCTATCTCAACTACGTGGCGGGCGTTCTATGAAGCCTCCCGCCGAGGCGGTCGGGAGGCAGGAACGACGGCTCCGACGCCGGAGTTAGTACAATCCGTTCCCAAGTGCGAGCAGACGACCAACAGTCATGGGGCTTTTTTCTTCGGGCCGCGGTCCCCGCTCCTTTGACTACGAGCCGCGGTACCACGATCCGGACGACGAGGACGACCGTGAACTAAAGCGGCGCATGCAGTCGCAGCGCGCCCTGCAGGTGCGTCGCAGTCCGTACAGCCTGTACCTTTTTCTGGGCCTGCTGCTCATCACGATCCTCATCTACCAATCCATTTGACCTGAGCAGCACTCTCTTGCGAGCAACTTCACTGTTTCTGTGGCTGACGACGCGACGTCCCCCGAGGGCCTCATTGAGGTGATGCCGGACCGCCTCGCCAACCAGATTGCGGCGGGCGAGGTGGTGCAGCGGCCCGCGTCGGTGGCGAAAGAACTGCTCGAAAACGCGCTCGACGCGGGGGCCTCGTCCCTGGAGGTGCTGCTGAAGGACGCGGGGAGCACCCTCGTGCAGGTGATCGACGACGGGTGCGGCATGGGGCCGGAGGACGCCCAGCGCTGCTTTGAGCGCCACGCCACGAGCAAGGTCCGATCGGTGGACGACCTGGAGCGCATCCGGACACTCGGCTTTCGGGGGGAGGCCCTCGCATCGATCGCTGCCGTGGCGCAGGTGACGCTCAAGACGAAGCGGGTGGAGGACGAGACCGGTACGCTGGTGCGGGTGGAAGGGGGCGAGCAGGTCGAGACGCGCCCCTGTGCGATTCCGAGCGGCACGTCGGTCGCCGTGCGCAACCTGTTCTACAACGTACCGGCCCGGCGCAACTTTCTGAAGACCCCGGCGACGGAGCTCAAACACCTCACCGAAACGGTTCAATCCCTGGCCCTGGCCAACCCCGACACTGCCGTCCGGCTCGAGCACGACGGGCACGAGCACTACGACCTGCCCGCAGCCCCGGCCGACGACTGGCACGCGGCGACCCGGTCGCGCATCCTCGGCCTTCTCGGCGACGAGCATGACGACGAACTGGTGCCGATTGAAGACTCCTCGAGCGACCTCACAGTGCGCGGCTTCGTAGGGGCCCCCTCGTTTCACCGCAAGACGCGAGGGGAGCAGTTTCTGTTCGTCAACGGCCGGGCCATCGAAGATCGGTACCTGAGCCACGCCGTCAAAAAGGCGTACGACGACCTGCTGCCGGAGGGGGCCTTTCCTTTCTTTGCACTCTTCCTCACGATGGACCCCCGGCGCGTGGATGTAAACGTGCACCCGCAAAAAACCGAGGTCAAGTTCGACGACCAGAGTGGCATCTACGGGTTTCTTCGGAGCGCAGTGCGGGCGGCCCTCGGTCGGGTGCACGTGACCCCGCAGATTGGCGACGAGGAAGATCCTGGGGAGGAGGCGCAAACAGCTCCTGGGGAGTCCTCGTCCCCCTCGTCGGACGCCGCCTCGGACGGCTCCTCAGCGCGGCCCACCCCAACGTCCTTCCAGCCGCGCCAGTCGTCCGACGATTCGTCGTCCTCGTCCACGGGGCGCCCTTCACCGCGGCCGCGGAGCGCCCCGTCGTCGGGGCAGGAGCAGGACGGGGCGACCGTGGCCCCCGGCACCCAGTCCGATGCCCTGTACCGCCCGCCGGAGGAGGCCCCCGAAGGCCCGTCGGCGGACACAGCGTCGTCCTCGACCCAGAAGGCGAGTCCCGACGCCCCAGAGACGGCCCCTCAGCAAGGGCCGAAGTCGACCCCAGGCCAACGTCCGGTGTGGGGCCTGCACGACACCTACATCGTGACGCCCACGGACACCGGCGTGATGATTGTGGACCAGCGGGCGGCGCACCTCCGCGTGCTCTACGAGCGGGCGCGTACCCATTTGGAGCAGCAGCGCGGCGAGTCGCAACGCCTGCTCTTCCCGCACACCATCGATCTGTCGCCCGCCGAGGCGGATCTGCTGGAGGAGCTCCGCGACGACCTCGACGCGCTCGGCTTCGAACTGGAGCGCCTCAGCGGCCGCACCATCTCGGTCCGTGGCGTGCCCACCGACGTGCCCGACGGCGACGAGGACGCCATTCTGGAGGACATTCTAGCGCAGTACACCTCTGCCCAGGACGCGGTCGACGACGAGCGGCGCACCCACCTCGCCAAAATGATGGCCCAGCGGAGCGCCGTGGAGCGGGGCCAGCCGCTCTCGGAGGACGAGCGCCGCGCCCTCCTACGCGATCTCTTCGACTGCGAAATGCCCTACGCCGATCCTACCGGCACGCCGACGATCGTGAAGCTGTCGATGGAGGAGCTCGCCGATCAATTCGGGCGGTAGCTGCGATCGCTCGTTTTCTAAGCTTGAGGCCTCATGACGTCCGTAACCGTCGACACAGTTTCGGCATTCATTGAGCGCCACGACCTGTTGGGCGACGGCGCAACGGTCCTCGTTGCCGTGAGCGGTGGGGCCGACTCGATGGTCTGCCTGTCTGTCCTTCGACGGCTGGGGTACGACGTGCATGCGCTCCACGCGAACTACGGCCTGCGCGAGGGGGCGGACGACGATGAGGCACTGGTTCGGCAGTGGTGCGACGCCCAGTCTCCACCGGTGCCGTTCACCGCGGTGTCGCTCGACGCGGAGGCCCGCGCGGCATCTGAAGATGAATCGCTGCAGGAGGCGGCGCGGCGGCTGCGCTACGACGCCCTGGCCGAGCGGGCCGTGGAGATCGACGCCCCGGCGGTGACGACCGGCCATCACCGCGACGATCAGGCGGAGACGCTTCTCCTCAACCTCGTTCGGGGCAGCGGGCCGGAAGGCCTGGCCGGCATGCGCCCGGCGCGCCCCCTGCAAGAAGCCCCCTCTGTGTCGCTGGTGCGGCCTCTCCTGGAGGTCAGCCGAGACGACATCGAGGCGTACGCCGAGGCCGTCGGTCTTCCGTGGCGGACCGACCCGACCAACCGCAGTCTGGACTACGACCGGGGGGTCATGCGGACTGAGATTCTTCCGCGGCTCGACGATCATTTTGAAGGCGCCCGGGACACTCTCGCCCGCTCGGCGTCCCTGATGCGGGAATACGTGGACCAGGCGCTGCGCCCGGCCCTCGACGCACGAATGGACGAGGCGTTCGTGGACCGCGAGACGGGCGGGTGGCTGTCGCTGGAGGCCCTGACCGACGAGCCGCCGGTTTGGCGCCGGCGGCTCCTTCTGGAGGCCCTGCGCCGCACCCTGCCCACGGCGCCCTGCAGCTACGCCCTGGCCGAGGAGCTCGTCGCCCTCGTGGAGGCCCAGGTGGGCCGCCGGGTCGAGGTAGGAGGCGGCACGGTGTGGCGTGAGCGGTCTGGACTCCGCTTCCTGCCCGAAGACGCTGCACCAGCGCCGCTCCCGCCGACCCCGGTGGACTGGGGCGAGCCGGTGACGATCCCGCAGGGAACGCTCCAGGTCGAACGAGGTGTGGACCTGCCCGAATCGCTCGATTCTGGTGGCCCGGGCGTGGCCTACGCCGACGCCGAGCGTCTCAACGCAGACCTGACGGTCCGGACCTGGACGGACGGCGACCGGTTGCGACCTCTCGGCCTGAACGGGACGAAAACTGTAAGCGACCTCCTAACCGACGCTCAGGTGCCCCCCCATCGGCGGAACGGCGTCTGTGTCCTCTGCACCGCAGAGCACATTGCCTGGGTGGTGGGGCACCGCCTCGACCACCGGGTCCGCGTGCGCCCCGACACGGAGCAAGTGGCTCGGCTCGTCCTACGACCTCGTGAAAAACCTTCGGACGACTGTCAATCGTCATAACCGCCGCCTAGCTTCACTGTGCAGTCACTCCATCACTGCCCGATCCTGAATTGAGACATGCCCGCCACGCGCGACCTTTTGGAAACCCCTGCCCCGCCCACGGAGTCTGTGGTCACCGTTCAAGGCGAGCGCTTTCGCCGCTACCTCTCGGCCGAACGCATTCAGGAGCGGGTCGCAGAGATGGGGCGGACCATCACCCGCGACTACGCGGACACCACGCCCATCCTTGTCAGTGTTCTGAACGGGGCGTTCATGTACACCGCCGATCTGATGCGGGCCATCGATACGGACTGCGAGATCGACTTCATCAAGCTCTCCTCGTACGGAGATGCGAAGGTGTCCAGCGGTGAGGTCCACGAGCTCAAGAGCGTGGACGCTGACCTGGAGGACCGCGACGTGCTCATCGTGGAGGACATCGTAGACACCGGGCTGTCGATGGAGTTCATGAAGGGTCGTCTCTGGGAATACAATCCCGCTTCGCTCCGCGTGGCGACGCTGCTCCACAAGCCGACCGCGACGGAACCGAACCTACAGCTCGACTATGTAGGCTTTCGGATTCCGGATCTCTTCGTCATCGGCTACGGGCTCGACTACGGTCAACTTGCGCGTAACCTGAGCGACATCTACATCCTGGATGAAGACTGAGGATGGGGAAGCAAGGAA